>CAXFLH010000009.1:0-27348 GCA_964003875.1 uncultured Flavobacteriales bacterium
TTATTTTTGACGATGAACTCGGGCCTTCTCAGCTTAGAAATATTGAAAAGGAATTAGAATGCAAAATATTAGATAGGAGCAATCTTATTCTTGATATTTTTGCTTCAAGAGCACGAACTGCTCATTCTCGCACACAAGTTGAATTGGCTCAATACCAATACCTTTTGCCCCGACTAACTCGTATGTGGACTCACTTAGAGCGTCAAAAGGGGGGTATCGGTATGCGTGGGCCGGGTGAAACGCAGATTGAAACCGATAGACGTATCATTCAAGATAAAATAGCTCTCCTTAAAAAGAAGTTAATTAAGATTGACAAACAAAAAGCCATTCAAAGAGGTAATAGAGGGGCTTTAGTTAGGGTGGCTCTAGTCGGTTATACCAATGTGGGTAAATCGACGATTATGAATCGCTTATCCAAATCGGATGTTTTTGCTGAAAATAAATTATTTGCCACTTTAGATACTACCGTAAGAAAGGTAGTTATTGGCAATTTACCATTCTTATTATCTGATACCGTAGGCTTTATTCGTAAGTTGCCTCATCAATTGGTCGAAAGCTTTAAATCGACTTTAGACGAAGTTAGAGAAGCCGATATTTTATTACATGTAGTAGATATATCACACCCTAATTTTGAAGAACAAATAGACATAGTCCATAAAACCTTAGATGAAATTAATGTGGCTGATAAGCCAACTGTTATGGTCTTCAATAAGGTGGACGCTTTCACTTACGAAAAGAAAGACGAAGACGATTTGACACCTGCTAAAAAAGCCAATATTTCATTGGAGGAGTGGAAACGTACTTGGATGGCAAAAAGTGGAGATAGCATTTTTATCTCGGCTTTGCAGAAAGATAATTTTGATGCCTTTAGGGATAAATTATACGAAATGGCTAAAGAAATCCACGCTAAACGTTTTCCTTACAACAGTTTTTTGTATTAATTTTTGATCTTTCGAGGCAGTTTGTCCCAAACTAATTGGTAAGAGTGATCAATCCATTCTTGCACTTGCTTTAAGGAAAGTCCATCAATTATGATGGTATTCCAATGTTTTTTGTTGGAGTGGTAGCCTGGTATAACTTGCCAAAATTCTTCTCTTAATTCTATGGCTTTTTCAGGCTCACACTTGAGGTTCATTCTCAAGGGGTCTTGCTCTAAGGAAATCAGGGCAAACATTTTGTGGTGTACCTTAAAGACTAAAGTGCTTTCGTCAAAAGGAAAACTTTCACTAACGTATTTTTTGCCTAAACAATAGTTTCTTAATTCCTCTATCATAATATGGCGTAAAGCGTAGGTCTGCTAGGACTAGCGTCATTGTGAAATGGGGCAAAGCTAAGGTTGAGCAAATAACGTCCGTCTTCGATTTTTGATGGTACGTATATTAATTCAGTAATACTACAATCCATTCTAGTATTTTGAGGATAGCCCCAAAAGGCATGATGAGCGGCTAAAACACCATTGTCTTGTTCTTTATCCACAGACGGCAAGTCAATGAGTAAATGCTTTATGCTTAAGTCTTTCAACAATTGAGCGGCTTCTTTTTGCAAATAGGGAGGGTTGGTATTGGAATATGCCATTGTTTTTTTAACCTCACTGTTAGGCAGAGTTCTTATAACTATAGCCTCTATATTGTTTTCAATAAGGGATTCAATTTGTGTTTTAGTAATTACTCCATCTTCTCCTTGCTTTGTAGGTTCTATGCTTATCAATTGGGCGTTAAAAAAATAGCTGGTAATACAGTCGTTAACAGATTCTTTGTTTTCTGAAATATGTCCTACGCACTCGGTATGTGTGCCATGTCCATGAGGGTTGAAAGAAATATTGAAAAAATTGACTGAACCACCTTGTTTGACTTCTCCTACCCAGTCACCCATAACAACAGCATCCATTTTTACTTCAGGTACATACCAAGCGGACGGATTGTCTAAACCTGCTTTTAGTGGTAAGGAAATATCTATGGGTTTAGATAAATCGACTTTAAATGTTTGGTCTTGATGTGTAATGTTTGCTATCATGGCTTAAAAGTATTCAAAATTTAATAAATGGTCTTTTTTTTAGTGTTTTTGTAAACTCTGGGTTTTATGGTTCGTTGTTTTTATAAAAAAATTACTTTTTTTGATAAAAAATGCTCAAAAATGGCTCAAAAACGCTAAAAAGTGTCTGTTTTTATCAATTTTTCGTGCTTTTATGTTTTTCGTATTTGTAGATTTGTAAAAATCAGTTTTTTTGCCAAAAAGCGACAAAAACTATTAAAAAAACGCTAAAAAACGCTAAAAAATGCTAAAAAACGCTCAAAAAACAGTATTTTTCTTGTATTGTTAGTTTAGTTAATGTAAAAAAGCTCTGATGCCACCCAATCGGCAACTAATTTGCCTTTTTTTGTCAATACTAAAAACCTTCCTTTTTGTTCGATTTCGCCATTTTTTCGCCATTTTTTTATAGAAAAAGTTAAAAAATCGACTAAAAATGGTGAAAAACGAGATTTTACATAATCTAAATCACAGCCCTCTTTAGTGCGTAATGAGGTTAAAATGTATTCGTTAAAGCGTTGTTCTTGGCTAAGCACCTCAAAATCGTTGTTTAGTTGTCCTTTTTTTATGGAGTTGATATAGCGTATGTTATTTGAAATATTCCATATTCTTCTTTCACCATCAAAGGAATGTGCTGAAGGCCCAAGTCCTAAATATTTTTCATCTGTCCAATAACTTCCGTTGTGTTTGGCTTGGTACCCTTTCTTAGCAAAGTTGGATATTTCATATTGTTCTAGTCCATTTTTTGGAATGAAATCCATTAGCATTTCAAACTGAACTTTATTTTTTTCTTCGTCTAGTGGTAACTGCTTTCCTTTTTTTATAGCGTGATGTAGCGGCGTCTTTTCTTCTATTGTTAGCCCATAGGCCGATAAGTGCGGTACGTTTATATCAATAACAGTTTGCATATTTTCCTGCCATTGTTCATGGTTTAAGGTAGGTGTACCATAAATAAGGTCAATCGTTATGTTTTCCCAACCCGCATCTTGTACTCGCTTAATAGAGTCTTTTGCCTGATGAACATTATGGGCTCTATTCATATATTCTAAATCCTTAGCTTGGAAGGATTGCACCCCTATACTAAATCGGTTTATAGGTGTATCCTTTAGCTCTTTGACTTTTTGTTCAGTCAAATCGTCTGGATTGGCTTCTATGGTTATTTCTTCCACATTATCGATCTCAAAGGTTTTATGTAAAGCCTCAAATAAAGCGTTTATTTCATCTTGTGATAATATAGATGGTGTGCCACCTCCAAAGTAAATTGTCCGTATCTTTGTACCTGCTAAAAATGACGATTGAATTTTCATCTCATGCACTAAGGCATTTAATAAATCTTCCTTTGTTTTTAGAGAAGTGGAAAAATGAAAATCGCAATAATGGCACTGCTGTTTACAAAAAGGAATATGTATATAGATACCAGACACCCCACAAAAATAGTTAAGAATTTGACTTATTCAGGCTATAAATTATTTTCCTTTATGCTGTATTTTTGCATTTTTTCACCTTTGTTAATTTCTTGTCAAACTAAAACAACACCGACACCAATGAACCATAATTATTTTGAAAATTTAAGCCCTGAAGAAAAAAGAGTAATTGTAGATAAAGGGACAGAAGCCCCATTTACTGGCGAATACGATAACTTTTATGAAGCTGGTATTTTTGTCTGCCGAGCTTGTGGTAGTCATTTGTACGATTCGTCGGATAAATTTGATGCTGGTTGTGGTTGGCCAGCTTTTGACAAGGTTAAAGACGGTGCGATAAAGAAAACTTCCGATTTTGATTTAGGTTACGAGCGTACAGAAATTACTTGTGCCAAATGTGACGGTCATCTTGGACACGTTTTTGTTGGAGAAAACCTAACTACTGAAAATACGCGCCACTGCGTGAACAGTATCAGTATTCGCTTTATAGCCGATGAAAAATTGAAGAAAGCTACTTTTGCGGCTGGTTGTTTTTGGAGTGTGGAAGAACTTTTTAGAACGCTTAAAGGGGTTTATTCTACAGATGTAGGCTACATTGGCGGCCATACCAAAAATCCAACCTACAAAGAGGTGTGTTATGAGAATACCATGCATGCTGAAGCAGTAGAAGTTGTTTACGACCCCCAACAAATTAGCTTTGATGAACTGATACAACTTTTTTGGGAAAACCATAACCCAACGACACTTAATCGTCAAGGTCCTGATGTAGGAACCCAATACCGTTCGGCAGTATTCTTCCACGATAGTGAACAAGAATACATTGCTAAGCGTACTAAAGATGAATTAGATAAGTCTAGCAAGTTTAGTCAGCCCATAGTGACAGAAATTGTGCCTGCCCAAACTTTTTACAGAGCAGAAGAATATCACCAAGAATATTTATTTAAACGTGGTAAAGGAAGCTGTGGGATTTAATTTCTGTGAAGAGAAATACGAAAGGTTGTCCCTTCTTTAGATGAACTTTTGACGTAGAGTCTACCTAAATGATACTCTTCAATAATTCGTTTTGACAAGGATAATCCCAATCCCCACCCTCTTTTTTTGGTAGTAAATCCAGGCTCAAAAATACGTTTGAAATTGGCTTTTTGTAACCCTTTCCCGTTGTCGGAAATATCTATTTTAAGATAATCCGAATCGCTGAATAGTTTGATATTAATGTTTCCCTTTCCATCCATCGCATCTGCAGCATTTTTGCAGATATTTTCCACAACCCATTCAAATAATGT
The DNA here is from genome assembly GCA_964003875.1 of uncultured Flavobacteriales bacterium. GTDB lineage: Bacteria > Bacteroidota > Bacteroidia > Flavobacteriales > UBA7312 > UBA8444. The sequence continues at coordinate 4,733 of CAXFLH010000009.1, forward strand.
ACTATTTATTGGGGCAGTAGAGTCGTTGCACTGATTGTCAAGCTCTAGGTGTACATTAGAGGATAATCTATCCTGTAAATAGGATACTGTTTGATTCAGAATTTCATAGATGCTTTCATTTTCCAATGTAGGCTTTGAGCCTACTTTTGAAAAACGTTCTGTTATAGTTTCTAATCGTTTGACATCTTTGTTAATCTCCTTACTTATCTCATTCATACCTTCTTTAGCTTTAAGAATCTCCACCCACGCCATCAGTGAAGATAGGGGAGTGCCTATCTGATGAGCGGTTTCTTTTGCCATACCTGCCCAAACTAAATTTTGTTCTGACTTTTTGGAACGATTGAATGCTAAATAGGCAATACCCACATATAAGAAAATAACCAATAATTGTAAAAGAGGGTAAAAGCGTAACTGACTTAAAATATAAGAGTCTTTGTAATAGAGGTATTGTGTCAAGATGACTTGTCCATTCATTTTGGCTTCAATGATGATGGGTTCGTGTTGCTCCATCATTGTATTCAGTTGTTTTTGTAAAAACGCTTCTTGATTAGGTCGTTTTGGCAAATTTCTATTTCCGATTATTTCGCCAACCTCATTGGTAAGTATAATTGGTATAGTTGTATTTTCTTGCATAATACGACTGGCCAAAATATTATTTGTAGGTCCCATGCCTGAATTGACCAATTGATTGGTGGCTTCTGCCCACAGTTCAATCTTTTTCCTTTCTTCTGTATCTAAATCACTGACTAGCTTATTGGTGTAGGTTAGTGATGTTAGGCAGATGATAGTGGCAAAGATAAATAGGACAATTTTCCAATTTTTCCTCGTACTATATATATTTATTCCTCCCATTCAATGATATTATCGTAGTCCGGATTGCCTTGTATATGATTATCGTTATCTTTATCATCAAACTGATTTTTAATAACGTCTTTCAGTTCTTTTTTCTCTTTCTTAAAACCATCACTTAGTGACTCTCTTAGTCGTAAGGTATTGTATGAAATCTGTGGGTCATCTACTGTGCCTTGCATTTTTAAGAACATAGTCATACCCTTAACACCATCGTCTTGAACGACACCAAATTCGGACACCTTTTTCTTGTTTTCTCGTTTAAACTTATTGCCCAATATTTCATTCAATAGGATTTTAAACTCATAGTCCATCTCGTTATCAAAGGAGTGTGTTCCTGCTCCAGCAATATCTATGGCAGTAGAGTGTATTTCCATAAATGGTATGTCAATTAAGTTATTTTTAATCTCAATTTGGTTTTCTAAAGTAGAAAATTTTATTCGTTTTAATTCCTCTACACTAATATAATCTGACATCATCATTAAAGGCTCAAAGTCCAAAAGCTCACCGTCATTAATTTTTACATCGATAAAAGAGTAGAGATGCTCATCAATGGGATTAAAGTAATTGTCCCATTCATTTCTTAGGTAAATCTCTGAATCTATTTTTCCTTTCAAATGTTTGTGTCGCATTGTGGTTTGTCCGAAGTTATGAAATTCATAAAACAGCTGTCGTACATTAATATTGTCTAACCCTGTCGTACTAATTAGTCTTAATTTACCGTCTACGACTTGCTCAAAAGTGACGTTTGATGTAATCTTTCCTGACATAGTTTCAAGCACAATGTCTTTGGCTTTGAGCAATTTGTTTTTGTAGCTAATTTTCGAGGAAAAGTTTCGCATGTGGAAACGGTCGAAAGTTAAGTCTATAAGATTGAGGTTTATGTTAGCAATAATATCGTTAGGCAAATTTGTGGCTTGAGGCTTACTTTCTTGAGTTGTTTTTGAGGTCTTGTCTGTATCATCTAAAAATTCGTCTATTATCATCAAGTCAGAGCTGAGATTACCGGCAATTTTTAAACTAGCATTTTTAAGGAATAAATAGGAAAATACATTTTCAATACCTCCAACAAAATTGATTTTACTCTCTTTTGCAAGAGTACCATTAAATGCTGAGATGTTTACATTGTCATCGACAAGCTTTAAGTGAAGCTTAGCTTCGCTTAATTTAGGGCTTTGTTGGTCACTATGAAAGCTTAAGTTATCGATGGTTAAATCTGCTGTCTTTTCAGCCATTGCCAAGTCATATGTGACTTTATTTTTAAGGCCTATTTTTCCCTTATATGTACCTTTGATTTGAGCGTCACCAATTAAGGATTTAAAATCGTGTTCATAGCCCCATTTCTCTATTTCAGAGAGTTGCATTTGAGTATTGAAGTCAGTAATGAGGGTAGGGTTTTCAAGCCCTTGTATAGTGGCATTAGCTTTAACTAACTCGCTATTAGCAGTAAATTGTATGTTGTTGAGTTTTATTTCTGTACTTGCGTCTTTACGCAGTTTGCCATTAGAATAACTTCCCTTAAAAGATGTCTCATTCATCTCAAAAGGTAAATCTTTCCCTTTTATGTAGCCTTCTTTCAAATCAAAATCAACGTTTATATAGGCTTCTTTCTTTTGGTCGCTGATGTAATTAAATTTAATAGCACTTTTTCCTTGAAGTTCATAGCCTTCTAAAGCTGAAAGATAATTTTTAGGAATTAGATTAAAAGTGGGTTCTAGTTCGAATTCAGATGTGTTTAATTTGACTGTCATAGCTTTGTCTGTACTATTAAAGTCTAAGTCAAGTTGTATGTCGCTTAAAACAATGGTTGATTTAATATTTAATCCTAATGTATCTATAACTATGTTGCCATTGACATTTAATTTGTTTGATGGTAGGTGATTTATGCCGTCTAAAAAAAGTTTTTCGTTAGTGATATCCCCATCCAAATTGATTTCTGTTCTACCATTATTGATGCTTAGTTGCAGCTTGCTTTCATTATTGACAAAAATGGACTGAATATCTTCTGTAGCATAAGCAATTTTAAAATTTTCTAAGCTGATGTTTTCTAAGCCAAAGTCTGTGATTCCTTCTTGTGAGCTATCTTTAGTACTGTGCCAAATTTCATAGTTTGGCATACTATCTTTATAATATATTGATGCAAAACCATTTTTTAAAGTTAGCTCTTGAATGATATAAATATTGTTATATAGATCTAGTGCGTTAAATTTTAACTGGAGTAACTCTATTTCACACAAAGTATCTTCTTGAAAAGCATCAATAGCAAGAATATTGTTGAGTTCAACACTAGCAAATGGGAAATTTTTAATGACAGAAAACTCAATATCACCAATTTTGATGGGTGATTTTAAGCGTTTGTTTATTTCTTTAATTACCGCTTGTTCTAGGTCATCTTGTTGGTAATAAATGTATGCAGCGGAAGAACCAACCATTAAAATGGTTAATACAATCAGGGCGAGTAAAATACGTTTAAGAATGCGCATAATTTTTTAACGGCTAGATTAAAATAGTATTATGCTAAATTAAATCATTTTTAGCATTGATACTTCTTTATCGCTTAAAAATCTGTGTCTACCTCTAGGAATATCTTTTTTGGTCAACCCTCCAAAATATACTCTGTCCATTCTTATAATTTTGTATCCTAAGTAAGTAAATAAGTTTTTTAATGTGCTGTTTTTGCCGATATGAATTTCTACACCAACTTCTTTTTTGGGTGAATTTTGAACGTAAGAAATAGTCTCTACATCTACCACGTGTCCATCTACACTAATTCCTTCTTTTATTTTGTTCAAGTCTGCAGCCTTTAGGTTTTTATCTAGTGTAATGTGGTATATTTTTTTTACTCGCTGTTTGGGGTAGGTTAGTTTTTTGGATAGTTCGCCATCGTTAGTAAATAATAAAAGACCAGAAGTAATTCTATCTAGGCGTCCGACAGGATAAAGCCGTTCTTTACAGGCTTTAGCAATGAGTTCGTACACATTTTTCTTTTTAGGGTCATCAGTACTTGTTAGGTAGTCTTTAGGTTTGTTTAATAGTAAATAACGCTTGGTTTCAGAGGCTATAGTTTCGTTATTGAATTTAACGGTATCTGTTGGCATAACTCTAAAGCCCATCTCTACAATAATTTTACCATTGACTTGTACGAGTCCTGCTTTTATAAGATTATCGGCTTCTCTACGTGAACTAATTCCAGAATGTGCAATGAACTGATTTAATCGCATTCCAGGCTTATCGCTTTTTATTGGCTTTTTAGAGAATCGCATAGCAAAGGGTTTTTTGAATCTAGACTTTTTATTATCCCCTTTATTGAATCCGCTTTTAGAATCCTCTTTTTTACTTTTATTAAAACTCTTTTTCTTTCTTTCCATCTCCCAAATTTGTGCAAAGGTAGCTAAATCACTTCTCAAAATACATTTTCTAGGCGCTCAATCTTAGGAGGTCCTTTTTTTAGCACTATGCTAATAATATCGAAACGTAGTTCTATTTCCAATTCGTTAATTTCTAAATAGGTCTCTGCGACTTCTTTCATAAGGGCTTCTTTACGAATACTAACAAACTCTTTGGGTTGTCCATAACGCTCAGCACTTCTAGTTTTGACTTCAACAAAAACTAAGGTATTTCATCTTGAGAAATAATATCGATTTCGGCTTTTTCCAAAGCCAATTTCTTTCTAATATGTTATGTTTTTTACAGGCTAAAAAGTGCAAAGCTATAGCTTCATCTTGATGCCCTATTTCATGGGCTTAATTCATAGTTTAAGCTAGATTGTTTATCAACTTTAAGTTCTGCTATCACGCCCAGTTTAAGTGCTCTATTGTCTTTTATGTGTCCTGCAGGAAAGCCAAAACAAACAGGGTAGTTGTACTCAGAAACTACATCTTTGATGATAGATTCTGCATCTTTGCCGAAAGGAATAGCATTGTCGTTCATTTTTGTCATTCCTCCTACAATTAGTCCTTTAATATTAGATAACTTACCACTTCTTTTGAGGTTTATCATCATTCTATCTACATGGTATAAGTATTCGTCTAGGTCCTCTATAAATAATATTTTTCCATCAGTATTAAGGTCTGAGGGGCTGCCCATAAGGCTATATAAAATGGATAGATTGCCTCCAACGATTAGTCCTTTTGCCTCTCCAAACCTATTGAAGGGGTGGTGATCTATTTTTATACTTAAATGTTTCCCGAGTAAAGCATCTCTTAAACTCATTACAGCCTTTGAAGTATTGCTAGAAAAACTAATTGGCATGGTGGAGTGTAAAGTAGCAACATTAAGTTTGTGTATGTGCGAGTGCAAAACCGTAATGTCACTAAATCCAGCTAACCATTTGGGGTTTTTCTGAAATTGGCTGAAATCAATGTCATCTATTATTCGAACAGTTCCATAGCCCCCACGAACACATAGAATAGCTTTAATATCTTGATTGTCCAACATCGATTGTAAATCTTTAGTGCGTTCATCATCTTGGCCAGAAAATTGATGGTAATTATTAAATAGATTTTCTCCTAAGACAACTTCTAGTCCCCAGCTTTCAATGCATTTTATAGCTTCTTGTAATTCATCTCTACTAATTTTTCGTGCTGTTGAAATCAAGCCTATTTTATCACCTTCTTTTAAGTAGGTGGGTATGTGTAAACTAGTTTGTTCTTTATTCATCGTATAGGTATGCTACCTTTTAATATCTTTGCGAAGATAAATTTTTAGAACAAGTTAATGACAAAAAAAAGATATACGGTCACTTCTGCTTTGCCTTACGCCAACGGACCTTTACATATTGGACACATTGCTGGAGCATATCTTCCTGCTGATATTTATGTTCGTTACAGAAAATCAAAACAAGATGATGTCTTGTTTGTTTGTGGCTCTGACGAGCACGGTGCCGCCATTACTTTAAGGGCAAAAAAAGAAGGACTTAGCCCTCAAGAAATTGTTGACACTTATCATCAGCTCAATAAACAATCGTTTGCTGACTTTGGCATTAACTTCGATATTTATCACCGTACCTCAGACCCATTACATCATCAAACCGCTCAAGAATTCTTTGAGGTTTTATACGAAAAAGGGGTGTTTACAGAAAGTGTATCCCAACAATTCTTTGATGAAGAGCATCAGCAGTTTTTAGCCGACAGATATATTGTTGGCACCTGCCCTAAGTGTGGTAACGATGATGCTTATGGCGATCAATGTGAAAAATGTGGTTCTGCTTTAAGTCCTACTGAGTTGATAAATCCAAAATCTACTCTGAGTGGTAACGAACCAGTAATGAAAGAAACTAAGCATTGGTACCTACCTATGCAAGAGCATGAAGATTGGCTAAGGGATTGGATAGAAAATGGCGTTTTTAATGGAAAACAACGGCATAACCCTAAACATTGGCGTTCTCAAGTCATTGGTCAGTGCAAATCTTGGATTGATGGCGGCTTAAGAGAACGGGCTATGACTCGTGATTTAGATTGGGGTGTAAAAGTACCTTTTGAAGGGGCTGACGGTAAGGTTTTGTACGTTTGGTTAGATGCTCCTATTGGCTACATTTCAGCCACCAAACAATGGGCTCTTGATAACAATAAAAATTGGCAAGACTATTGGCAAAATGATGCTGAACTTATTCATTTCATAGGCAAAGATAACATCGTTTTTCATGCTATTATTTTCCCTATTATTCTAAAGGCACACGGCGATTTTGTATTGCCTACTAATGTTCCTGCTAATGAGTTTTTAAATTTGGAAGGACAAAAGCTATCAACTTCTAGAAATTGGGCAATTTGGCTACACGATTATTTGGTAGATTTCGAGGGTCAACAAGATGTACTACGTTATGCCTTATGTTCTACAGCTCCTGAATCAAAGGATACCGATTTTACATGGGCTGACTTTCAAACTAGAAACAACAGTGAGTTAGTCGGAATTTTTGGTAATTTTATTAATAGAGTGGTTGTTCTAACTAACAAATATTGGGATGGTCATGTTCCTACTAAAGGCGATTTAACTTCTTGTGATGAAGAAGTATTAGAAGAGCTCTCTAATTGCGCTGAAAAAGTTGGGCAATTGATTGAAAACTATAATTTGAGAGAAGCCTTGTCGGAAGTAATGAATTTAGCACGATTGGGGAATAAATATTTGGCGGATACTGAGCCTTGGAAATTGAAAAAAACAGACGAAAAAAGAACTCAAACTATTTTAAACATTGCTTTACAAATTGCGGCTCATCTTTCAGTATTATCTGAACCTTTTCTGCCATTTACAGCTCAAAAATTGAGTGATATGCTAAATATTGAACAAGGTCTTTGGCATAAGATTGACGAATTACAGTCGGGGCATAAAATCAACGTAGCAAATTTGTTGTTTTCCAAGATTGAAGACGAAGTTATTGAGCAACAGTTATCAAAACTAAAGGCTTAAATTATTATCTTTGAACATATAATTTAAATCATGAAGTACGTTTTGCTTGCTCTTTTAATTTTTATGTCTTCTCAGACTTTTTCACAGTGTGATGGGCGTTATGAAAATGAAATTTTTGATGAGGTTTCCAAAACTGTTGTTGAATACACAGACGTTTATGATTGGTCAGCTTTAGACTCCGGCTTAGATATGGATATTTACCAGCCTATAGGCGATACAGCTACAAATAGACCTTTGCTGATTTTTGCCCATGGGGGAGTATACATAGAAGGAGATAAAAATAGCAATACAATGATTACTATTTGTGAAGCATTTGCTAAAAGAGGTTATGTTACCGCTTCAATACAGTATAGGTTAACTAATTTACAAAGTTTATTAAGTGCTAATTCTTATAGTATTTTTTCTCAGACAGTTGTTAATTCTATCTCTGACATGAAATCTGCGGTTCGTTATTTTAGAAAGGATTTTAAAAACAATAACAATAGCTTCGGAATTAATACAAATCAAATTTTTGTAGGGGGGTATTCTGCTGGTGCAGTGACAGCAGCCCATTTGTCTGTTATAGATGAAGGTGAAGTTCCTGAAGAGTTTCAGTCTTTTTTTGAAAAATCTGGCGGTATTGAAGGAAATAGTGGTAATCATGGATATTCATCAGAGGTCAGTGGAGCAATTCTATTAGCGGGGGCAATTAACACAATAAATTTCCTTGATGAGAATGATCCTCCAATTGTAAGTGTTCATTCAACAGATGATAATACTATTGACTACGAATGCGCAAGTCCTTTGAGTAATTTCGAAATTTTTTTAGATCTTCCAATTCTGTGTGGATCGGGAAAAATTCATGATGAATTAGATAAGATTGGTGTTATAAATGATTTATATACTTTTTCTTTTGGAGGTCATTCTGCGCCGATCATTAATCTTGAGGGAACAGCAATCCCGTTCATTAGTGATTTTTTGTATGATTTGATTTGTCAATCTACATCTGTCGATGACCAAGAGTCGCGATTATTTTCTGTGTATCCAAACCCTTGTAAAAATTATATAAATATTGAAAATTTGAATAGAATAAATAGTGTAGTTATTGTTGATATGCTAGGAAACATTGTGCTAAAATCACAGCTTAATAATGGCGTGAATCAAATTAATACTAGCGCACTTAGCAAAGGTGTTTATGTTATATATACCACAGACGAAATTTCTGAAAAGCAACTTTTTATCAAAAACTAGTCTAAAAAGATAATTAAAGAACAAAAAAAATAAATATCATATAAAGAGATATTTGTGGTTTAAAAAGCCGGAATATTCTAAAAATTAGAATAGCGTATTTTTTGAGTAAAAACAAAGTAAAAAAAGCAAGAAAACATAAGTTGAAACTAGAGCTATAAAAGCTTCTAAGAGATTGATTTTCATAGTTTAAGCAGTAATAATTTACCCTCAAATTTAGTAAAATTAATTCAATTGTAAATTTACTTCTTGCAAGAGCTTAATTTTTGAGAATAAAATCAGATTAACACTCTTTTGTTTATTTCTTTTAATACTATCTTGCATATATGTAGAAACTTTGTTAATTTTTGTATCTTGCGAATCAAAATTTCAGATAATTTAAAACTTAAATATTTTGAAAATAATAGATAAGATAAAGGTAATAGCGATTTTTCTAGTTTGCTTTTCCTCCGTTCTTCAATCCAATGCTCAATGTGGCTCCTTCAGTGTGATTGTTGTTCAAAACGATTTATGTAATAGTAACGGAATTGTCGATGTGGTTTATTCCCATCCTTACAGTATAGAAGTTCAGTTTCCAAACTTTACAACAGCAACTTATAATTCTACTCAAGATACTATTACTCTTTTAGGGCTATTTGGAGGAAATTATACCATCACTACACAAGATGTTAATAATTGTTCAGAAACAATAACACTAACGTCTAATTCAATTGCTACTACTGTATTTAGCCCTACTTTTTTCACAAACGGCTATAACGTCAATTGCTATGGAGATTGTAATGGACAAATTTTTGTAAACCTTACTAATCCATCCGAGCTGTATACTATTGATTGGTATTTAGACTCAGTTTTTGGAGCACCTTTTTACAGCTCTACGACAGCGACTTCCAATAGCAGTAGTCAGAATAATTTGTGCGCTGGTGAATACGTCTTTTTATTTACAGCAGAATCGGGCTGTCAATCTACAAGAAATTATACTTTAAGAGAGCCAGACAGTTTGTACATTCAAGGTGTAGCCTCTGAAGTTGTCTGTAATTCTGGATCATCTGGTTCTGTTGAAATTGATGTTACTGGTGGTGTTGGAGAAACAATAAATAATGCTAATGGAAATGTTGTCGACACTTTAGATTACACATTTAGTTGGACAAGTACTAATGCATTTACTTCTACTAATGAAGATATTTTTGGACTAACATCAGGAGATTATACCATAACGGTTACTGATGCCAATGGTTGTACTGCGCAAGAATTATTTAGTGTAATTGATACGGTTACACCTATATCCGTGAGCTTGATTAGTCAAGATAGTGTTACATGTTTTGGGCAGAATGATGGAGCTTTAGAAGTTTCTGCATTTGGTGGTCGTGGCACTTTATTATATAGCATCGATAATGTAGATTTTCAATCTAATGGGCTTTTTGAAGATTTGACAGCAGGTCCTCACGATATATATGCAAGGGACACCAATGGCTGTGTTGGTGTAGAAACTTTTGAGGTACTAACTTATCCTGAAATATCTTTTGATGTATTGACTCTTGATACTATTTTCTGTCAAGATTCTTTAGCTAATATACATGTTCAAGCTAATGGTGGTAATGCGCCTTATCAGTACATAATAAACACTCCTCAACTTACCGGTTTGTTCGAAGATTTGCTAGCTGCGGATTATACTATTTTTGCTGAAGATGCTTATGGATGTGTTAGGGACACTACACTTACTGTATCAGAAGTTCCTTTTTTGTCAGTAGATGTAACATCTACAGATTTATCTTGTTTTAATTCAGCGGATGGTTCTATTGTTGTTACTCCTTCAAACGGTACACCTGTATACGATATAACAATTGGCACTTCGGACACTTTAACAAACACTAGCTTTGAGGTTTTAGACTTGGTTGCTGGCGATTATAATGTCTCTGTTGTTGATGCCAAAGGCTGTCCTTATGACACGCAAATTCAGATAGCTGAGCCAAATGAAATTATATTATCATTTGACGATGTGGTTAATTCCAACTGCTTCGGCTCTAATAGCGGAAGTATTGATATCACTCACACAGGTGGAGTTGGTGAATTAACATTTTCATGGTCAAAAGATGGTTTACCATTAGCTATTAATACAGTTAGTGCTTCAGCACTTTCTCCAGGTAGCTATTCTGTATTTGCAACTGATGAAACATCTTGTGTGTCTCAAACAATTGATACCGTAATTACTGAGCCTTCTCTCTTGGAGCTTTCAATAGATTCCATTGCGAATCCATTATGTTTTGGTGGGTCTGATGGTTATATTTCGGTTAGTTCTGTAGGAGGTACATTGCCTTATTCTTACAGTTGGTCCGGAGATACAACAGTCATTAGTTCTGATTTCTTAAGCAATGTTTCAGATGGGGTATACAATGTTATTGTTACTGATAATAATAATTGTACCGATACTATTTTAAATATTGCTTTGAATCAACCTAATCAAATGTCATTTATTAACCCAACTCCAATTGTTGATGTAGAATGTTTTGGAGCTTCTACAGGCCAAATAAGCGTTGAGGTAATTGGAGGCTTAGGTCCTTTTAATTTTTCTTCTTTACCCAATATTGGTAGTTTAAGTACGCCTACACCATCTAGTTTCACGGTTTCGGATGTGCCTAGTGGTCAATACCAAATTACCGTATCTGATGGCAATGCTTGTGTTTTTGTAGATACTTTTGATATTCAGCAGAATACAGAGATACAAGCACTATTTTCAGGTATCACGCCAGAAACTTGTGACTCTGATAACGGACAAGTGACTGTAACTGCACTTGGAGGTATGCCTGGCTATACTTATGATTGGGTTCAATCTGGTCAATCAACTCAAACAGCAATACAACTATCTGGTGGAGAAAATAAATTTGTTAACATAACGGACTCTAACGGTTGCGAAAAAGAATTTGCTATTTTTATACCTAAAGTTAGCTCTATTGAAATTACATCTGTAAATACTCTTGATAATCTTTGCTCTGGTAGTGTTTTAGGGCAAATAGATGTTACAGTAGCAGGAATTGCATCACCTTTTAATTATTCATTAACTGGAATTAGTGATATTCTTTCATCAGATACAATTGTATCATTCAGTAATTTAGCTTCAGGAAGCTATGACTTGACTGTAACAGATAGCGATGGTTGCAGTAATTCTTTTTCATCGATCATAATAAATGAGAGTAGTCAAATTAATATTTCTGTAGACACTATTTCAGATTCGATATTAGAATGTAGTGGTGATAATACTGGAAAAATTTTCTTAAATATAGATGGAGGTAATCCATTTCCCGGTGATTATTATTGGCTGTTTGTTAATGACCCAGATTTTTCACAACAAATAACTTCTGATTCAATAACAGGTTTATCTGCAGGGATATACAATTTATCAATTCAAGATGCTAATGGTTGTGTGCAATCTATTTCTCATGAAATTTTTGAGCCAGATCCAATTAGTGTTGTACAAGTTCTAAGTCCCACATCTTGCAATGGTAGTAGTGATGGTGAGGCTCTAATAATTATTTCAGGCGGTACAACCAACTATACTTTGAGTTCTAACACTTCATCTATTTCATTTACTCCGCTTTCCACTGATACGTTTATGGTTTCGGGATTATCTGAAGGGTTATATTTTTATGATATTATTGATGCGAATGGTTGTGATAAGTTAAATAACTCCTTTTATATTTCACACCCATCGGCTGTTGAGGTTGTGAATATTTCATCAACTTTAGAAAGCTGTTTAGGTTGGGATGCTACGGCCTCTGTTTCAGTAACAGGAGGCACCACTCCATACACCTATCTTTGGTCATATGACATTAACTATCAACAACCTATTCATTTGGAAGATAATACAGTAAACCCTACAGTTAATAATTCTAATGTTGAATTCCTTACAGAAGGTTTTTACTATGTGCATGTTTGGGATTTTAACTCTTGCTATACTGTTGATAGTATTTATATTTCGAAAGCAAATACACCTTCACTTTCTTTATTAGGAACTGTAGATAACTTATGTTATGGTGATGCAAATGGTCAAATATCATTGACTGCTAATGGAGGAACACCATTCTATGAATATTCGTTAAATGGTGGAGTTTCTTGGCAATACCTATCTACATTCAGCGGTTTGGTGGAAGGTTTTTATAATGCTACCGTTCGAGATTCCTTAGGATGTAGCGATGAACTAGAAGACATTGAAATTTTAGCTCCATTGCCTATTAGTGTTAGCATTGACGTAGAAAATGTAAGCTGTGTTGGTTCTTCAGATGGTTCGGCATCTGTAGTGTCCGTTTCAGGTGGAATGCCATCAAGTTCTGGTTATTCATACAGTTGGCAAAATGAGAATGGAGTAAATCTTTGGCCTGGTAATTTAACAGGTATTAACTCAACTGTTGATAATCTTTTACCAGGCACATATCAACTAGAAGTAGAAGATAATAACGGTTGCACAACAACATACTCTCCTGTTATTATAGATGAGCCATTAGACGTTACCATAGATTTATCTGTATTATCTAGCTATAATGGTAAGGATATTTCATGTTTCGGTTTTTCTGACGGTATCATTTTAGCAAATGCTGGTGGTGGTACAGGTTTGTTTACTTTCAAGTGGTATGTGTCAACTCAATCTAATGATATAAGAACTAATATTTCTGCAGGTTTTGATACTTTATCATTAGTACCTCAAGGTGATTATACAGTTGAAGTAACTGATTCTAAAGGTTGTACCAACCAAGCTGAAATTTCTATAACCCACCCTGATGCTATTAATGTTGATTTCGAAGATGTTATCAATATTCGTTGCGAGGGCAATACTGATGGTCAAGCTACTGCAACTTTCTCTGGTGGATTAGGCTTTGGAAATTATTCTGTGGTATGGGCAGACTCTCAAAATAATATTATCTCACTATTACCTGAGGCAAGTAATCTAAGTGCAGGAACTTATTTTGCTACATATACCGATAATAACGGTTGTGTTGGCAGTAATAGTTTATCAATCGATTACTCAGAACTATTTAGTTTAACTAATACAAATGATACTACATCTGTTACTTGTCTTGGAGCAATTGATGGTTCATTTAACTTCAATGTTGTTGGCGGTTGGTCGCCTTATACTTACGATTGGAGTGACCCTTTAAATCAACAATCAGCAACTGCTGTTGGTTTGGCACCCGGTATGTGGTATACAAATATTATAACTGATGGCGAAGGATGTGTGTTAATTGACTCTGTTTATGTTACTTCACCTGAGGAAATAGTAGAAATTACAACATATAGTATTGTTGATAACGATTGTTATGGCGAAACAAATGGAGCTATTGACCTTGTTGTTTCAGGAGGAACACCAAATTATAATTTTCAATGGTCTGGTCCTAATACAAATTCGACAAACGAAGATGTTTCAAATCTAGCAAAGGGCGTTTATAATGTTGTTATTACAGACGCATTCGGCTGTGAAATAACAGCTACTTATGAAATAGACGGCCCTGACAATCCATTATTGATAAATTCAGTAATCACTAACAATGTTAGTTGTAATGGACTTTCTGATGGTACAGCAAGTTTGAATAACCAAATTAGTGGTGGAACCTCTCCATATATTAATATAGATTGGGGCGGTGAGAATCCTAATATTTTATCAGCAGGAAATTATACTGTAGAGGTTACCGACAACAATGGTTGTAAATCATCATCATCATACATTATATTTGAACCTGATGCATATTCTGTATCTCTCGATGTTGTAAATGAATATTGTGAAGGACAAAATGGAAGTATACTTGTTCATGCAAATGGAGCTACACCTTTTAGCGATGGGTATTACAATTACGAGATAGAACCTATTTCTGGTATTTCTCCAACCTTAAATTATCAATCATCAGCGATAAATAATGCTAATTTGACAGTTGATTTTCCATCTGATAATGACGTGTCTGACACCTTATTTTTACTTACAATAACCGATGATAATGGCTGTATTTATACGGAAGAAGTTGAGATTCACCCTGCTAGAGTATTTAACTACAACGCAACAATGAACATTTGTTATGGTGATAGCATAGTAATTGATGCTAATGGCTTTAATAACTACAGTACTTACTCATGGTCTATTAATCCATCTCAAGAAATAAATACAGATGAATCTAATTTAGGTTTAGTAGTTACCAATTCATCAACTGTTTTTGTGACAGTAAGTGATTATGCTTCTGCATGTTCGTTCACTGACGAACTTGATATAGTTGTTCTAAACCCCGTCATTGCTTCTAATGAAGATTTTGGTATCATTAGAGGTGAAAGTGCAACACTTTCTATAATTGATGGTGAACCGCCTTATTTGTGGAGTACGACAGAAACAACGAGTGATATAGTTGTTAGCCCTCTTGTTACGACTAATTATATAGCTTATGCTTTAGACACTGTGACGGGTTGTATAGGTAATGATACAGTTCGAGTATTTGTGGGAATGAATGAAGGGTTCTCTCCTAATGGTGACGGATATAATGACACTTGGGAGATTAGCTATTTAAATCAATACGAATCATCTAAAATAGAAATATTTAACAGATGGGGTGCTTCATTATGGTCATCATCTTTTCCTAGTATTGAGAATTGGGATGGTAAATTTAACGGTAGTGATTTGCCTGTCGGAACATACTACTATATCATAACATTTGATAGTAGTTTAAACAAAGAACCTTTAACTGGTCCTGTGACCATTGTAAGATAAAAGAATGAAAAAATATATAATATATTTCGCTTTACTAGTAATGTGTAAACTATCGTTAGCACAACAGTTGCCACAATTTACAAGTTATCAGTTAAGCCCTTTTTTATACAATCCTGCTTTTGCTGGAGTGGATGGTACTACTCAATTGAATGCAGTTATTAGAAACCAGTGGTCTGGTGTTAGAGAGGCTCCTCAAACCGATGTAATTAGCGGTTATGGTTTATTACGAAACGAAAAAATGGGTCTTGGAGCTACAGCTTTCAAAGATGTTGCTGGAGCAGATAGTAGAAGAGGGATTACCTTGAGTTACGCCTATCACTTAAGAGTGAAAAATGATGTTAGTTTATCACTAGGTTTGTCAGCTGGTTTTTTACAATACAGATTGGATCATACTATAATCAATCCTTATGATGATGGTGACCCTGTTTTTAACTCTCCTATTTTATCATCGGTTGTTCCAACAGCTACTTTTGGAGCATATTTATATGCGGATAACTTTTATGCATCTTTTGCTTTACCACAGCTTCTATCAAGTAAATTTACAGTAAAAGATGAGTACAATGACAATAACTTGATCAAAGGAGGTTTGACAAATCATATTTTCGTTGGTGGTGGTTACATCAAAGATATTAATGATGCCTTCACATTAGAGCCATCTTTACTATTGATGTTGTCTTCTCCAGCACCAGCCAGTGTAGAGTTAATGACAAAGCTTACTTACAAGGACTTATTATGGACGGCTTTATCTTATCGCTTTAATGATGCTGCTTGTATGTATATTGGGGTTGACATCGACGAACGTTTTTATGTTGCCTATGCACACGATTTTGTAACTTCTGAACTATCAACAGTAACAAGTGGTACAAATGAATTTAAATTAGGCTTTAGGTTTAATAAGGCTAAATAAAAAAGTCCACTAGTATTAGTAGAGGACTTTTAAATTGTCTAACAATAAAGCTAACCAAAAACAAATGTTACGACAAGCAAATTTATGCGTTTTGTCTTCGTTTGGATTCATTCTATTTTTCTTTTGTTAACATCAAAATGTTAGTTAAGTCATTTTTCAACCTTAAATAACACGTTATATAAATGGTCTTTATAGCTTATTTTCTAGCATTAATAGTCGGAATTATATTAGGTTTGATAGGAAGTGGTGGGTCAATTTTGACGGTTCCTATATTAGTTTATGTAATGGGTATTAAGCCTGTGAGCGCTACTGCTTATTCGTTATTTGTTGTAGGACTGTCTGCTCTTGTTGGTGCTCAAAGGTTTTTTAAAAGAGGTGATATCAATTATAAAATAACTCTGTATTTCGCTATTCCCTCTTTATTAGGGGTATTTATTAGTAGAAAATGGATAATCCCTAATTTATCTGAATCACTACATTTTTTTCATTTTTTTTCAATTCAAAAAGATACATTTATATTAATCTTTTTTGCCATAGTAATGCTTATTGCTGCTCTTTCAATGTTATTTTCTTGGAAACTAAATTTCAGAAATAATAATGTTATTGAAAATAACTTCTTTTTAATTGCTTTAGATGGTATAGCTGTAGGACTCATAACGGGTTTTGTTGGCGCAGGAGGGGGTTTTCTAATTATACCAGCTTTATTACTTCTTACAAATATCAGTATGAAAGAATCAATAGGAACATCTTTATTAATAATTGCTATCAAGTCATGTTTGGGCTTTACAGCAGAATTGAATAATGCTATCGATTGGAATTTATTATTAACTTTTACAGTATTCTCTATTGTTGGAATTTTAATTGGTTCATATTTCTCAAAGTTGCTAAATGGACGTATTTTAAGGAAATCATTTGGTATTTTTGTATTGTTCATGTCAATAGTTATTCTTGCTAAAGAAATGTTCTTTTAAATTAATCATATTCAAAAAAAATTATGAAAGTAGAACAATTATATACCAAATGTTTGTCTGAAGCGGCTTATTATATTGAGTCTAACGGAGAAGCTGCAATCATTGATCCTCTTAGAGACATTGATGTATATCTTCAGATGGCTAGTGAAAATAATGCTGCCATCAAGTATATTTTTGAAACACATTTTCATGCTGATTTTGTGTCTGGTCACATTGATTTGGCCAAAAAAACAGGAGCTACAATTGTTTATGGTCCAAACGCTGACGCTAGCTTCGACTTTCATAAAGGCTCTGACGGAGAAGTATTTAATATTGGTCATGTTTCAATAGAGTTGCTTCATACTCCCGGTCATACTATGGAATCATCTTGCTTTTTGTTATCAGATGAAAATGGGAATAAGCATAGTGTTTTTACTGGAGACACCTTGTTTGTTGGTGATGTAGGGAGACCAGACTTAGCCGTTAAATCAGGAGACATTACACAAGAAGATTTAGCAGCTATGCTATATGATTCTTTAAGATCTAAGCTATTGCCGTTACCTGATCATATTATCGTTTTTCCAGCACATGGAGCAGGTTCAGCTTGTGGTAAAAATATCGGTTCAGAAACCTCATCTACCATAGGAGAGCAAAAGCAGTCTAATTATGCTTTGCAGAATATAAGCAAGGAACAATTCATTACTGAAGTAACAGATGGTATGCTAGCACCACCGGCATATTTTTATACAGATGTAAAAATGAATAAAATGGGGTATGATGATTTAGATGTGGTGATTGCAAAAAATTTAAAACCTTTAATGTCTTCTGAATTTTCCGAATTATATAAAGATGATGTTGTGATACTTGATAGTCGTTCGCCTCAAGATTTTTCGAAAGGATTTATTAAAGGCTCAATTAATATTGGCTTAAAAGGACCATATGCCCCATGGGTAGGAGCTATTCTTAGTCCAGAATCTCCATTGTTATTAATTACTGACAAAGGCTTTGAACGTGAAGCTATTACTCGCCTTGCTCGAGTAGGATATGAAAAGGTTATCGGCTTTTTAGATGGAGGAGTAGCTTCTTATGAAGGCAATCTTGAAGTCATCACTAATCATTCTCCCGAAGAAGCAACAGATTTAATAAATCAAGGGCATAAGCATATTCTTGATGTTAGAAAGCCTAGTGAACGTTCTAATGGCTATATCAGTCAATCCACTCATATTAGATTACAAGAGTTGTCTCAAAAAATGGCTACATTGAATAAAGAAGATAATATTATGATTTATTGTGCTGGTGGATACCGATCAATGATTGCTTGTTCAATTTTAGCTGCTAACGGTTTTGAGAAAACTATTAATGTCGAAGGTGGATATTCAAAATTATCGCAACAAGACGTACCTCTAACAGTAGGAGAACCTTGCTCCAAATAGACGAAATGGAAAAAGTAAATTTAATTGATGTAAGAACTCCCGATGAGTTCAATGCTGGGAGTGTGCCAAATGCTATTAATATTCCTCTAAATGAGGTCGTTAATAGACTTGATGAGCTTAAGGAATTACAACCCATGTTAGTTTTTTGTGCTGCTGGTATACGTTCACAAAAAGTAATAGACTTTTTAATGGCAAATGGGGTTAATCAGGTGGAAAATGGTGGTGGTTGGCTAGATTTAAATGCTAGATTGAATAGGCTATAGTCTTTCGAATTTATAACCTTGCGAACTAAAATAGCTTAGTACTTTAGGCAACACCTCTTTTACAGTTTTTGCTGATTTCTCATTTTCATGTAATACTATAATTGATCCTGATTTTGTATTATTAATAATATTGTTGTAACATTCTTCTGCAGTAGTTTTTTTGTCAAAGTCCCAACTCAACACATCCCACATTATAATTTTGTAGTATTTTTTCAAATAATTTATTTGGGAAGGTTTAATTCTACCATAAGGAGGTCTAAATAAATTACTATTAATAAGTTTGTTAGCCTTTTTTATGTCTTGATAATACACATTGTTATTTGCTTTCCAACCATTTGGGTGTGAGTAGGTATGATTTCCAATTTGATGATTTTCATCTAGACATCTTTTGACTAGTTTCGGATATTTTTCTACTTCCGAGCCTAAATAAAAGAAAGTTGCTTTTGCCTTATGTTTTTTTAATTCATCTAATATAAATGGACTTAAGGTATTGTTCGGTCCATCATCAAAAGTTAGGTATAGTATTTTCTTGTCCCTTTCTTTACTCCATAATAATTCAGGAAAAAGAAGTTGTATTAAAGTAGGTATTTTAACTAGTTTAAGCATAAAAAAAGAGAACCGATAGGCTCTCTTGAAATAATTTTATTATTGATATTTTTCGAAAAGTTCAGCTATCTTTTTTTGCGACTCTTTATCCTTATAACTTGTTGTTAAACTATACATATTTGAAATAATTTGATTAGCTATTTGATAATCCCTTTGAATTTTACTTAAGAGCTTTTCGTCTATGGAATTGTAATAGTCTAATTCATCAAAATAGGTGTCTGTTAAAATACTAATAACCTCTCTAGCTTTTTCTGTTTTGCCAATTCTGTAATATCCTTCAGCTATTGGCAAATTAAAATAGTTGTAAGGTATAGCTTTATGAGGCATAATTTCTACACATTTATCAAGTACTACTTCGGCTTTATCAAATTCGCCTTTTTTGATAAGAGCGTCAGACAGCCTTGAGAAATTATTTCTGAAATTCATTGTCATTCTCATATTTGTTTCATCCAAATAAATAGTAGGATCTTGCATATTCCCCCATTTGAATTTATTAATAAGATTGTCATACATTATATCAGTTGCAATCTCACCTGTTTGACCATCGTTTGAATTGGCTAAATAGGGTACAAAACGGTAAGCCAAGCCTTCCAATTGAAAATACTTTTCTAAGCCCATAAAGTTTCCAGAACCAACTGTTATAGCAAAGTAAATGGGTCTTTCCCAATTGAAATTAGCAAGAATATCAAGAACCATCATTTCATTTTTGCTAATTCCATTACCTTTAAGTTCCCACTTTATTTCATCGACAATTCTGTCTCTATAATTTTCAGGAACAACGCCTTTGCTAATAACATCATCTTTGTCAATAGGGATTTTCAGTTTATTAGTAGGGCAATAATCAGCTTTCTGACCATTTCTGGTAAAGCCTTTTGTTTTATCATTATCACTAGCAATAAACTTAACAACGTCCTTTACATCAACATATCCTTTATTATTGTCTCTGATAATAATATAATCCCTAGTGCCTTGCTTGTATTTGTCCCAAGTCATAGAGCTTGGAATTGGCGCAGCATCATATGCAGCTCTTTTCATTTGGTCAATGTACCAATCTGTATTGAATAAACTTAAATTTACAACTCTTACATCTGTTCTAACACCTTCAACTTCTTGAGCATACCAAAGAGGGAATGTATCGTTATCTCCATTAGTAAAAATTATAGCGTTTGGGGCACAAGAATTTAAGTAATTTGTTGCAACATCTTTTGCCGTATACCTTCTAGATCTATCGTGGTCATCCCAATTTTCTTTTGCCATCAAAGTTGGCACTAATAATAAACATAGTAGGGTGGCAACAACAGAACTATTTAGTGCTGAGAGTTTTTTGGAAAGAAAATCAGCGACAGCTAGGACTCCTAAACCTATCCATATGGCATAGGCATAAAATGAACCAACATAAGCGTAATCTCTTTCTCTAGGTTGGAAAGGATATTGATTTAGATAAACTACAATTGCTATTCCAGTAAACAGGAATAATAAGAAAACTACCAAGGCATCATTTTTATTCTTTTTTATCTGATAAATTAGTCCAATAACCCCTAGTAAAAAAGGTAGCATAAAGTAAATGTTTCTTCCTTTATTATTGGCCATATTTTCAGGGATATTATCTTGAGCTCCTAGGCCACGAATATTTTCGTCAATGATTGGAATGCCACTCAACCAGTTTCCTTTATTTATTTCGCCGTGACCTTGAATATCGTTTTGACGACCAGAGAAATTCCACATAAAGTATCTAAAATACATATGCCCTAATTGATATCTGAAAAAGTAGGTTAGGTTTTCAGAAAAAGTAGGTGGTCGCTTAGTGTTTTTTTGACCACTCCATTGTTGGTAGGCTTTAGCATGTGAGGGTTGTTGAGAGCTCCACATCCTTGGGAAGAATCCACTATATTTTGAGTCATAAATAGGGATGGAGTTTTTTCTGTCGTTTGTTATGACGTATTTTCCAGACCCTTCATCTTTTGTATAAACAGGTGTTCCGTCTTCAAGATCAATCACATTGGCATTGTAATATTGCCCATTTAGAATTGGCCAATCACCATATTGCTCTCTGTTTAAGTATGCTAGTAAACTTACGGCATCCTCAGGGTTATTTTCATCAATAGGGGTGTTTGCATTTGAACGAATAACTAAAATAAAAAAAGTAGAGTAGCCAATTAAGATTGTGGCAAAACTCACTAAAGCAATTCCTAGAGTTGGTTTGCCTTTTTGTTTGGCGTATTTTAAGCCAAAATATATTCCTAAAAAAATAAGAACAAAGTAGATTATTGTTCCTGAGTTAAATGGTAGGCCCATAGTATTCACAAAGAATAGTTCAAATCCCTTTGCAAAATTTACAATTTGTGGAATTACGACTCCTTGAATACCTCCAGTAATTACAACTGCCAATAAAAAAACTTTAATAATTCCCCACTTAGACGCTTCATATTTTTTGAAATAATAAATAAATACTAGAGCTGGGATAGCCAATAGATTAAGTAAGTGGACTCCGATGGAAAGACCAATTAGGTAAGCAATTAAAATAATCCATCTTGCAGCATATTTATCATCGGCTTCATTTTCCCATTTTAAAATTGCCCAAAAGGTAATAGCTGTAAATGTTGATGACATAGCATACACCTCTCCTTCCGTTGCAGAAAACCAAAATGAGTCAGAAAAAGTGTATGTTAAAGCTCCTACAAATCCGCTTCCAAAAAGTCCAATTTTTTGGGCTAAAGTAAGTTCATTACTTTCGTATGAAATTAAAATTATCTTTTTAGCTAAGGCTGTGATGGTCCAAAACAAAAATAAAATTGTGAATGCACTGCATATGGCAGACATCAAATTTATCATGAATGCAACATTAGTAACATCACTTGCAAATAAGCTAAAAAACCTTCCTAATAGCTGAAATAAAGGAGCGCCTGGAGGGTGGCCTACCTCTAATTTGTATGCCGTACTTATATATTCTCCACAATCCCAAAAACTAACAGTTGGCTCTATAGTTAAATAGTAAACAATAAATGCTAAGGAAAAGGTTAGCCAACCCATAAGGTTGTTTAGTTTGATATAGTTCATGAGAATAAAGTATAAAGTTTTGTTGCGAATTTAGTAAATAATTTTCCCATTTGAGAACGTTTTTTATGATTTAAAACATTTGTTATATTTTTTTTGCAGCTAAAATTTTAATTGTTAATTTTGTCGCCCTATTTTGCCCGATGGTGTAACTGGCAACACGTCTGGTTTTGGTCCAGAAGAGTCTAG
>CAXFLH010000010.1:0-26598 GCA_964003875.1 uncultured Flavobacteriales bacterium
CCGCCTACAGAACGATGACCTTTAAGTCCATTTATTCCACCATTTGTACACATTTTGTTAAACTCCTCTTCGACGTCTGTATTAGTTAGTAGGAAGGTAGCGTTCATAGTAGAACGGTCTTCTATATTGGCGCTTCCCTCAAAGATTGAGCTATTGTCAATAGTATGGTAAAGTAAATCTGCTTTTTGCTGATTTACTTTTTCTATCCAACTTACACCACCATTCTCTTTCAACCAACGCATTGTAAGCATACTTACATAGATTGGGAAAACAGGAGGAGTGTTGAACATACTATCCTTAGCTATGTGTGTTTTGTAATCTAGCATAGTAGGAATTTCTCTGCCAGTGTGTCCTAATATTTCATCTTTTACAATAACTAAAGTAGTTCCTGCAGGACCCAAATTTTTCTGTGCTCCAGCATAGATTAAGTCAAATTTTGAAACATCAATTTTTTTGCTGAATATATCTGATGACATATCACAGACGGTAATCACGTCTGTTATTGGAAACGTTTTTATCTGTGTGCCAAAAATAGTATTGTTTGAAGTGCAGTGAAAATAATCTAAATCAGAAGGTATAGCATAATCTTTAGGGATGTAGCTATAATTCTTGTCTTTGGAACTAGCCAATATTTGAGTATCTCCGAATAATTTAGCTTCCTTGATTGCTTTTGATGACCAAGCTCCTGTATCTAAATAACCGGCTTTGCCGCCAACTTTCATTAGATTATTGGCTACCATCAAAAATTCCATACTAGCTCCACCTTGCAAGAATAAAACTGAGTAGCCTGAAGGTACTTCTAAAAGCTCTTTAACGAGTTGTATAGCCTCCTCCATAACAGCAATAAAGTCAGCACTTCTATGAGATATTTCTATCAAGGAAAGGTCTAAGTTGTTGAAGTTTATAATGGAAGATGATGCTTCTTTAAAAACTTGTTGGGGTAAAATGCAAGGTCCTGCACTAAAATTATGCTTTTTCATATTTGAAATATTACGTTTGCAAAAATGCAGTTTTCTTTTTACTTAGGAAACAAACCACTATCAATTTTTTTGATGTTTGGAATATTAACTTTTTGAGGATTTTGAATATCTTCTTTGAACTTAAACGTTCCGTTTTTCAATTCGAAAGCATTTATGCTACCGTCGGGTATGTAGAAATCGTATAGTCCAGTCAAATCCTCGTTAATGGGGGTTAGGTTTGGAAAAACTATACTTTCTATATCGTTATTGAACTGTACAGAAACAGCAGCGTCTTCTTTATACTCTAATATATACCTATGAAAACGTTCTTTTTTATAGCGAAAAATAGGAGCGCCAAAGGTCAAGGATTTTGAAATCGAAAGGACATCCATAATTTTCTTATTACTTCTTTCATTGTTACCATCCCAGCCTAGTAATAGGTAATAGTCTTTTTTACCTCTTTTAAATGGAGTTAGACTGTAATACAAAGCGCCAATCCATTGACTATTGTTTAGTTTTAGTGAATTTGCAGATTTAACTTCTCCTTCTAATGGCTTAAGGTATTCTACTTTGTATTCTTTTCTGTTGTTGTAATACTGAACAATAGCAAAATACTTGTTAATGTTGTTGGATAGTGGGAGATACCAATTAATTATTCTTAATTTCTTGTTTTTTGAAGTGAGAATAGGAAAGGTCGTTAACATTTCGAAATCATACTTCATGGATTTAGGATCGTCAAGTACTAAATCCCAAAGTTCAATGAAATCAGCATTAGCTTTTAACTTTTCTTCATCGCTTTTAGCGTTTTGTAAAAGAGGAGCAATTTTTTGGATTTCAGATTCATAGTATGCAAAATCTGTTTGTTGCGCTGAAACTGTAAATGATAACAAAGTAAAAATCGATTGTATAAAAATGGCTTTATGTAACAATCGGTTATTCATCTAAGAATGTAAAAAGTCTTTTTTAGATAACAGTTCATCTTCTGTTTCAACATTATCCTCGTCAGGAATACAGCAATCTACTGGACAAACTGCAGCACATTGAGGCTCATCATGAAAACCTTTGCACTCAGTACATTTGTCAGTAACTATATAGTAAACGTCATAATCGACAGGTTCTTGTGAAGCATCAGCATCGTAATCACCACCACTCTTAGGTGTTATGGTGCCAGAAAGGGAAGTGCCATCAGAGAAATGCCATTCCATACCACCTTCATAGATAGCATTGTTAGGACATTCAGGCTCACAAGCACCACAGTTTATGCATTCATCAGAAATTTTAATTGCCATTTTTTTTACTAAAAAAGGTTAATAGTTTTATTTTGCGGTACAAATATACTAAGAAATGATAATAGAAGATAGAATAAAAGCTTTTGAAAAATTAGGTGATTTCTTAATGGATTTTTGTGATGAAAATTCTAATTCAAATCATCCATTAGAAACTATCATACAATCCTCATCTTCTTATAATGGTTGGTTTACATCGAATAACATAAGGTCTTCTATTTCAGCTATTTGTAACAATTTGAGTTCTACTAAATTGTCCTCATGGTTATCTTCATACTCTATTCCTATTGAGGCAAAAAAGAATGTTTCTATTATTATGGCTGGTAATATTCCATTAGTTGGTTTTAATGATTTCCTATGTGTTTTGATGAGTGGCCATAGGGCTATTATCAAACTATCATCTAAAGACAACCGTTTGTTTTTACCAATCATTGAAGAGTTGATAATAATTGAGCCACGTTTTAAAGGTGAAATTAAATTAGTAGAAAAAGTTGAAAATTTTGACGCTGTTATCGCCACAGGTAGTAATGAATCCTTTAAGCATTTTGAATATTACTTTAAAGATTATCCTACTTTGTTAAGAAAGAGCCGTACTTCTGTAGCAATTCTAACAGGAGAGGAGAGTTTAGATGAAAGAAAAGCTTTGGCTAATGATATTTTCTTATACTATGGTTTAGGTTGTAGAAATGTAACCAAACTTTATGTTCCTAAAAATTATGATTTAAACCTCTTGTTTGAAGTCTTTTTTGAATACCAAGATGTTGTCTTGAATAATAAATATGCAAATAATTACGATTATTATAGAGCTATTTACATGATGGGAAAACATAATATTTTAGAAAATGGCTTCCTAATACTTAAAGAGGACAAAGCCTTACATTCTCCAGTGGCAGTCTTAAATTACGAATATTACGATAAAAAAGAATCTTTAGCACTTCAACTAGACGAATTGAAAGAAGACATACAATGTATTGTAGGTAAGGATTACATTCCTTTTGGCAAGGCGCAACAACCTGATTTAGAGGATTATGCCGATGGTGTTGATACGCTCCGTTTTCTAGAGGCTATTTAGTCTACTTTCTCATACGCCCCAATATCCGGGTTTCCATCTCTGCTATTTCCCAAAATATCTAAGGATAAAGCATTATTCATAGGTGAGGCTTTACCAGCATCAATTGCTATGGAGTTATAGCTAAGTTGAAAGTCTTGTTCTTGTGAATTAATAAAAATAGAAGAACTACTATTTACTTTAATACTGTTTGTTTGGTTCAAATTACTAATCGATGAGTCTGGATGAAGTTTGATTAAACAATGGTCAAAAATATAGTTGAACTCACTATTAGAATTATTTTGCAATTCTAATTCGTGTGCAGCACTTCCGTCAATGATACAATTGGTAAAATGAGCCTGAGACAATGGTCTCAATTGAATGTTTTCATTGACGTCTTCGTAATAGTTATTTATCAGTAAAATAGGTGTATTTCTGCTACCATAATTGTAATAATTGGCAAAGGTGCAGTGGTCAAACTGATAGCGTCCTCCAATATTTAGTACTAGATTGTAACGACCACAATTTCTAATGAGGTTGTTGTAGCCAGTAACATAACTACCTTGAGCAAAAAGACCGATATCACTCATGTTTTCTATGATAGTGTTATTGACTTTTAAAGTTGGCTCGCTAGAGTTACCTAATGTATCTGCTTTAATACCGACTGTGCCGTTTCTTATAATGGCATAGTTTATAGTGCTGTTTTTACTTCCAGCACATAGCCATATTTGACTCCATTGGCCCGGTGCATCTTGATACCAATCTTCTAATCTATCGCCTTGAAAAACAACTTCATTGCCCAAGCTACCATTGACATTTAAGGTACCTCCATCGTTATTTGACCCTAGTATAGGATTACCAATAAATAGCCCTGAGTTAGCATGACAGTAGATTTGAGCACCTTCTTCTATAGTTAGTGTTGCGTTAGGCTCTACTATAACATAACCGTAAATGACGTGGGGTTTTTCCTTAGTCCATGTAGTATTTTGTGATATAGAGTAATATCTAAAATTTATGGAGTCCTTATCAGCGATGAATAAATTATCAGATGGTGTATAGAAATTAGCATTTTGACCAAATGCTACCAAATCAATAAGTTGTGTTTTCCCATTTGTAGTAAACTCTAACTGATTATTGACTAAGAAAGGGGTGTTTTGGTTGTTTGGATTAATGGTTACTTCAATAAATAAGAATAGACTATCATTAGGGGCAAGTTTGATATTTTGACTTTGATCAATGGGCATACCATCTACATTTATCCTGTAAACATCAGATGGGTTATCTTGTGCTAAGCGAATAGTTTTTATGTTTACTGGGTTGTTATTGTTATTGTAAACCACAAACTTTTTGGTAGCACTGCCAATTGTCGTAAAGACCGTATCGAATAATATAGAGTCATTAGAAAACGAAAGCTGACCAGGGCCACTTTCTGCGAAAAAGTCTTTTCTACAAGAGCTAAACGCTAAGCAGACTAGAATCACAATGAAAAAATATCTTATTACCATAGAATAATTGCAAATATAATATAAACGTTAGTCCCTCAATTATAGTATGGTAAAATAAATTTATGAGGGTTTGCTAGTTTGTGATAAGTGTTTATATTTGCACTCCAAATTAATCTAATAATGAAAAAAGGTATACACCCAGAAAATTATAGACATGTAGTGATGCAAGACATCTCTACAGGCTTTACTATTTTAACTAAATCAACGGCTAATACTAAAGATACTATCAAGTGGGAAGACGGTAATGAATATCCTCTTATTAAAATGGAGATTTCTTCAGATTCACATCCTTATTACACCGGAAAAATGAAATTAGTCGATACTGCAGGTCGTATTGATAAGTTTAAAAACAAATACTCTAAGTTTTCTAAATAATCAAGAAAATAGACACAATAAAACCATTCTTAAGAATGGTTTTTTTTATTTTTTTACGAAAGGACTTTTAACTTAGGTGCGCTATCTAACATTTCTTGATTAGCAAAATCCGAATACTTATTAAAGTTATTATTAAAAGCTTGAGCCAATTCATTAGCTTTTAAATCATAAGCCGATTTATCTTCCCATGTATTTCTTGGGCTTAAAATTTCTGAGGGTACATCATCGCATTCGGTTGGCATAGCCAAACCAAAAACTTCATGATTTTTATATTCTACATTTTCTAATTTGCCTTCTAAAGCTGCAGTTATTAAAGAACGCGTATATTTTAAACTCAATCGTGAGCCGACTCCATAAGGTCCTCCAGACCAACCGGTATTGACTAGCCAAACATTAACTTGACTACTTTCCATTTTTTGACCTAATAGCTCGGCATATCGAGTAGGGTGTAAGGGCAAGAAAGGTTCTCCAAAACAAGCCGAAAAAGTAGTACTAGGTTCTGTAATACCTTCTTCAGTACCAGCAACTTTGGCTGTATATCCGGAAATAAAATGATACATAGCTTGTCCTATACTCAGTTTAGATATAGGAGGCAATACACCAAAAGCATCGCAAGTCAAAAAGAAAATATTTTTAGGCGCACTTGCCATAGATGGTTTAGCAATATTTTGGATATGGTTAATAGGATAGCTGACTCTCGTGTTTTCAGTAATACTACTGTCTTCAAAATCAACATCTTTAGTACCGTCTTTAAAGATTACATTCTCTAGTAAAGCACCTTTTCTAATTGCTGCAAAAATATCGGGTTCTTTTTCGGCAGTTAAATCAATACACTTAGCATAACAACCACCCTCAAAATTAAACACACTATTATCGCTCCAACCGTGTTCGTCATCACCAATTAATTTTCTATTAGGGTCAGCAGATAAGGTGGTCTTTCCCGTTCCAGACAGCCCAAAAAATACAGCAGTATCTCCTTTAGCACCGACATTGGCTGAACAGTGCATTGAAAGTACATTTTTCTCATGTGGAAGAATGAAATTTAAAACTGAAAAAATACCTTTTTTTATTTCCCCTGTATAACCAGTTCCACCGATTAAAATATTTTTATCTGTGAAGTTTATGATAGCGAAGTTATGTTGTCTAGTACCATCAATTTCAGCATCAGCCATAAAACTTGGCACATTAATAATCGACCAATCAGGAGTGAAGTTGTTTAGTTCTTCTTCAGTTGGTCGTAAGAACATATTGTAGGCAAAAAGGTTAGACCAAGGGTACTCGTTGATTACTCTAATATTAAGACGAAAATTTTCATCAGCACAAGCATAAACATCTCTGACATATACATCTTTACCTTTGAGGTATTCTGTTACTTTATTATAAAGAGTGTTGTATTGTTCAGAACTAAAAGGAATATTGACATCGCCCCACCAAACAGCATTTTCTGTAGTACTGTCTTTGACTACAAACCTATCTTTAGGTGAACGTCCAGTAAACTCTCCTGTATTGATAGAAATAGCACCAGAATTCGCCATAGTGGCGTAGTTCTTAGAAAGCGATATTTCAGTAAGTTTTTCAGGTGAAAGGTTCCAATTGGCATTAACTTCAGTAATTCTCAAATCTTCTAAGGATTTGATGCTCACATTTTTCATAGTTAAACTCTTTTTGTTGGCTGACAAAGATTAAAATTTATATCTATTGACCAAAAAAATATTGGTGTTTTTCAGATAAGAATCCCAAAAATTGAAATTTAAAAAGTGTGTATAAAAAACACTAAGTTAGATTAGAGCGATGTTAAAAATAATGAATGCTAAACTTCAAACTTTTAGAAAAACAAGCAGTTTTTTGAGCTTTTCAAACACATTATTGTTCTTTAGTCTGTAAATTAATTCTTCAAAAACGTCTTTTAAGAAATTAAAGTTGTGTTTTCTTGTAATTTTTAAAAATTAAAATGAGCCATGAAATCATTAGTAAAAGTCCTCCGATAGGGGTTATTGGGCCTAGTATTGATAAGTTAATTCCAATTAGTTCTTGTAAGGACAATAAGTATATAGAAAATGAAAAGAACACAATTCCAATAAGCATGAATTTTCCAATTAGGGCAGTAGCATTTAGTTTGTTGGCATTTAGACCAATAATTAGTAGTGCTAGTGAATGGTAAAATTGATACCTCACGCCAGTTTCAAAACTATTTAGCTTTTCGGTTGTTAACAATTCATTAAGGGTATGAGCACCAAATGCTCCTAGTGCAACTGCCAAAAATGCTAATAGTGCTGCTATGCTAATAAGCTTATTGTTCATAGAATAAATTTTGTTGCTAATTTACATATATTAGCCACTCATTTAATAAAGATATGAAACGAATATTAGTTGTTGGTGCAGGTTTATCTGCAACTTCTTTAATAGATTATTTACTAGAAAAGTCTGATAAAAATAATTGGCAAGTAACAGTAGGAGATTACGATTATAATCTTGCTTTACAAAAAGTAAATGACCACCCTAATGGTATTGCTTTAGAGTTTGATGTCTTTGATGTAGAACAACGTAATGACGCTATTCGAGACGCTGATATTGTGGTGTCTATGCTACCAGCTAGTATGCACGTATTATTGGCCGAAGACTGTGTTATTCAGGGTGTAAATATGATAACAGCTTCTTATGTTTCTAATGAGATAAAAGCCTTGAATGAAAAAGCAGAAGAAAAAGGTGTTTTATTGCTCAATGAAATAGGTTTAGACCCAGGGATAGATCATTTGTCAGCAAAGAAAATCATAGATGAAATTCAAGCTAAGGGTGGAAAGATTACACTTTTTAAATCTTTTTGTGGCGGTTTAGTAGCACCAGAGTACGATAACAATCCATGGAATTATAAATTCACTTGGAATCCTAGAAATGTAGTCTTAGCAGGACAAGGTACGGCACAATTTATAAGAAACAACCAGCCCAAATTCATAGCCTATAATAAGCTATTCAGAAGAACAGAATTAATCGAAGTTTTGGATGAAGGGCAGTTTGAGGGCTATGCTAATAGAGATTCTTTATCCTACAGAGAAATATATGGTTTAGACAATATACCAACTATGTTTAGAGGTACGCTAAGAAGACCAGGTTTTTCTGAGGCTTGGGACGTATTTGTCCGTATGGGTATGACAGATGACTCTTTTAAAATATCTAATCTTTCTCAAATGACGTGGCGAGATTTCACCAATTCTTTTTTGGTCTATGATAAGGAAAAGTCTGTTGAAGATAAATTACAAGACTACTTATCTGTTGACGATGCCATTATGGAAAAAATAGCTTGGCTTGGTATGTTTGAACAAACTAAGATTGGCTTAGATGAGGGAAGTCCTGCACAAGTTTTACAGCATTTACTAGAGCAGAAATGGGCTTTACAATCTGAAGATAAAGATATGATTGTAATGCAACATTTATTTGATTACTCCCTAAACAACATCAACTACCATTTAAAATCTTCTTTAGTACTTAGGGGTAAAGACCAAGTTCATACGGCTATGAGTATGACTGTAGGTTTACCTGTTGCTATTGCTACTGAACTTATCCTCAATGGTGAAATTTCACTTTCTGGTGTAAGAATCCCTACAGATAAAGAAATATATCTCCCTGTGCTGGAGAGGCTAAAAGAGTTTGATATAGATTTTGTAGAAGAGGAATTTATAGTTTAAGATAAAAATTCTGACATAAATTTATATACTCATCTGTATAATTATTTCTACTATTTTCAATTGTTAAATTTTTTTCTTCCAAAATTTCTTTGTTCTTATTTAGAGCAATCAGTATTCTTTTTATTGGGCTTTGGTGGTTACCTCTTACGCGGCATAATTTATTAATGTAAAAGTTGAATTTTTCAGCTAATAATTGGATGGTTTCAAATTCATTGGAGGGTACTATTAAGGCTAACTCTCCATTTTCATACAATAAGTCATAGCTTCTTTCAATAAGATACTCTAAGCTTAATGCTAGATTATTTCTGGCTAGGGCACGACTTTTATCATTAGATAAAGTGGTATTTCTAAAATAAGGGGGATTACTTACAATTAAGTCATATTTATTATAAGGATTATAATCTTGTAAGGCACAATGAATAATATTTAATCGTTCTGACCAAGGCGAGGATTGAGCGTTAAATAGAGCTTCTTCAGCACTTGATTGGTCAATATCTATAGCGTGTATTTGACTTCTTGTAAAGCGTTGTGCTAACATAATTGCCACAAGACCTGTGCCAGTTCCTACATCTAGTATTTGATGTGGATATGACGAGGGCTTTGTCCAAGCACCAAGTAATACACCATCTGTGCCTACTTTCATAGCCGATTGCTCTTGCTTAATGCTAAAGGATTTGAAATGAAAACTCATTTAGCTTTTATCATTAAAGGCTTTCCAGAGTAAAGTAATAACGATTAGCTCTATAGCAACTAAAAGAAAGTGAATATAATAGACTTGCTCTTGTTTGTCAGAAAGTAGTTCAAAATATTCTACTCCTTTGTAAAAAGCATAGGAGATAGCCATACCAACTAAATAGCCTATTTGTTTAGCCATATCTATTTTGGTAAGAATGTGATCTTCTTTGAATACCAAAGTTTCTGCTCTAACTAAATATGAGCCAAAGACAAAGGTTATCTGATACCCTATGTATATTAAAAGTGCTGTTTGATAACTGTATGAAAAAATTAGAAAGGCTATCAGCATAAGCATTACGATTAACTCTACAGCTAACGAAAGTTTAAAAAAGTAATATGCATTTAAGATTTTATGGTATAATTTAGCAACGATTATCATAGCTCCTGCCAATATAATCCCACCTAGTGAATAAACCGATGGTTCTAGTGGCTCATAAATCGTAAATACACTGCCAATAGAAACGCCCAAAAACAAAGAGTTAAACCATTTGTATTGGATAAAAGCACTTTGATTGAGATTAATATTGGATAACATTGTTTAGTAGTAACAGTTTCTTCTCACTTTAGCAATATGCTTGGCTAGTCTTAGCACTTGACGAGTGTAGCCATATTCATTATCGTACCAAATGTATAACACTATGGATTTACCATCATTGGAAACTTGCGTTGCCGGACTGTCATAAATAGAAGGACAACTATCACCAACGATATCCGATGATACGAGTTCGTTATTTACTGAAAATCGAATTTGTTCTACCAATTCAGAGTCAAATGCCGCATCGTGCATCAAATTATTGACGGATTCTAAATTAGTTTCCTTTTCTATCGTTAAATTCAGAATAGCTAAGGAACCATTTGGTGTTGGTACACGAATAGCACTAGAAGTGAGTTTACCTTCTAAAGAAGGGATAGCTTTTGTAACAGCTTTACCTGCACCAGTTTCAGTAATTACCATATTTAAGGCAGCAGCACGTCCACGACGATACTTACTATGCATATTATCCACTAAGTTTTGGTCGTTCGTGTATGCGTGAATAGTTTCGAGGTGACCTTTTACTACACCTAATTTCTTTTCTACAACTTCTAATATAGGAGTGATGGCATTAGTGGTGCATGAGGCTGCCGAAAAAATAGAAGTATTGTCTACATCTACTTTATGATTTACTCCAAAAACAATATTTGGAACTCCTTTTCCTGGAGCAGTCAATAATACTTTAGCGACTCCTTTGGATTTGAGATGTAGACTCAAAGCCTCTTTATCTCTAAATACACCTGTATTATCTATGACTAAAGCATCTTGAATGCCATAGTCCGTATAGTCTGTGGAATCAGGGCTTTTAGCGGCAATCATGTTAACAGAACGTCCGTTAATTATGAGGGCTTTGTTTTCAAAATCTTCTTTGACTGTTCCTGTAAAAATACCATGAACAGAATCCGTACGAAGCAAAGAAGCTCTTTTAGAAATATCCTTTTCAGAATTGCTACGAGTAACAATAGCTCTTAATCTCAATTGACCACCAGCATTGTCTTGCAAAAACAACTCTCTAGCTAATAATCTACCAATACGACCGAAACCATAAAGAATGACGTCTTTTGGTGCTAAGTTATTTTCATCCTTAATAAATGTGGACAATTTACTCTTTACGTATTCATTGATTTTATCGTCAGAGGAACCTTCTTTATTCCATTCATAAGCTAACTTTCCTAAATCTATTTTGGCATTTTTAATACCCAATTTAAGTATGGCTTTGGCTAGTGGCAGAGTTTGATGAACGCTAATATCCTGCATGACAAATTTAGCAGCATAATCATGGAGGTTTAAGATTTCACTTTTAGTGATGTGTGTCATTCTATTTCTGAACATAACTAATTCTGTGGCGTGTTCTAGAATTAAACGACTCACAACGTTAGATAGTTCTGATGTAGTCTTTTCTTTATCTATCCAAAGTGATAGTTCGTTATCGTAAATTTCATTCTTCATATTTAGGTGTAAGGAATGATAGTTAGTTTGGGCAAATTTACAGATTTGATATTCACAAGCAATAATATTTTTTTACAAAAATGAAAAGTATAATAATACGATAGTATTACGTAAATTTGAGGCATGAATATCCAATTTCATAAATATCAAGGTGCGGGTAACGATTTTATAATCATCGATAATAGAAGCTTATTTTTTGATTATCTAAATCATAAACTTATACAAAGCTTGTGCGATAGAAAGTTGGGTATTGGTGCTGATGGACTTATTTTATTGCAAGATATCACAAACTATGACTTTGAGATGGTGTATTACAATGCCGATGGTCATTTAGGTTCTATGTGTGGTAATGGAGGTAGATGTGTCGTTGACTTTGCTAAACAACTTAATATCTTCAAAAAAAAATGTCATTTTTTGGCTTGCGATGGTCCACATTTTGCCACTTGGACTAGCTCTGATGTTTCTTTAAGAATGCAAAATGTAGAAGAAATAGAAAGTGGTGAGGATTACTATTTTTTAGATACAGGCTCTCCACATTATGTCAAATTCGTTAAAGATATAGAATCCGTTAATGTGTTTGAAGAAGGTCAGAAAATTCGTAACAATGAACGATTTAAAAATGATGGTACTAATGTCAATTTTATTCAGATTAAAGATCAGAAACTTTATGTTCGAACATATGAAAGGGGAGTTGAAGATGAAACCTTAGCGTGTGGTACGGGTGTTGTTGCTTCTGTAATATGTGCATATGAAGCTAATTTGATTTCTAATAAAATGGTTGAAGTAATAGCTTTGGGCGGTGATTTAAAAGTAAATTTTGAGAAAAAAGATTATTATCATAGAATAGATTTAGTCGGTCCTTACAATTGTGTATTCAAAGGTGAAATAAAATGTTAGTAGGCGAAAATATAAGGTTAAGAGCTCTAGAGCCGGAGGATTTAGATTTGTTTTACCAATGGGAAAACGACTCTAGTATATGGAAGATAAGCCAAACTTATAAGCCCTTTTCAAGGCATCTTTTAAAAAGTTATTTAGAAAATGCTCATAAAGATATTTTTACGGTTAAGCAGTTGCGTTTAATGATTGAAAGGGAGGGAGTTGCTATAGGAATGATTGATTTGTTTGATTATGATCCTATGCATGCCCGAGCTGGTTTAGGGATTTGGATAGTGCAAGAGTCTGATAGAAGACAAGGTTATGCCAAGGAGGCCTTAAAGCTTATAATAGAGTATGCCTTTTTTAAATTACAACTTAATCTGGTATATTGTAATATTTCTGCCAATAATCAAGCTAGTATTAATTTGTTCAGTTCTTTGGACTTCGTACTTATTGGTGTTAAGAAAAAATGGAATAAGTCGCCAAATGGTTGGGAAGATGAATTAATGTTTCAGTTGTTGTGCGAATAATCTACATATCCATATTTATTACTTTAGTAGGATGTACTTCAAGGATAGAGCCTTACACTACTTATCTCAATCACCACGATACAGTTACTTATGTGGGCAAGGAGAGTTGTATGGCTTGTCATTACGATATTTATCAAACGTATGTACAAACAGGAATGGGGCAGTCTATGTCCTTTGCTACGCAAGAAAATAGTGAAGCTATTTTTACTGAGAATTCGATACTCAAAGATACATTTAATCACTTTCGCTACTATCCGTTTTGGAAAGATAGTATATTGAAATTAAAGGAGTTACACGATTATGGTGAACGCATAGAAGATGTGGATTTTATTGTTGGTTCAGGACACCATACCAATTCACATTTGTGGGAAGAAGGGGGATATGTTCATCAGATGCCCTTTACCTATTATACCCAAGATGGTCATTTGGATTTCCCTCCGGGTTTTGAAGATGGATACAATAGCCGTTTCTCTAGGAAAATAGGATTAGAATGTATGAGTTGTCATAATGCTACACCAGATTTTGTTTTGGGTTCAGAGAATAAATACCATAGTGTACCTCAAGGGATAGATTGTGAGCGTTGTCACGGACCGGGCGAACTACATGTTCAGCGTATGCTAAATGGCGAATTGGTAGATACCTCAACACATATTGACTACTCTATTGTTAATCCTAAAAAACTGTCTTTAGAAGCTCAATTTCAAATTTGTATGCGATGTCATTTACAGGGTAATACCGTACTTTCAGAAGGCAAAAGCTTTTTAGACTTTAAACCGGGTATGGACCTGTCTGAAGTGATGACAGTATTTGTGCCAAGGTATGAAGACGATAACACCTTCATAATGGCATCGCACGTAGATAGACTAAAACAAAGTGCTTGTTTTACTAACTCTGAAATGAATTGTATTACTTGCCACAATCCACATCATTCCGTACAAAGGGAAAGACCTAACTTTTTTAATAATAAGTGTTTGTCTTGTCACGACGATTGCAAAGACGAATCTAGAGAGAATGATAATTGTGTAGCTTGTCATATGCCTTCATCGAGTACAATTGATATTCCTCATGTTAGCATACACGATCATAAAATTGGCATACATAATACTGAGGATACAATAGTGACAAAAGGCAAATTCATTGGTTTAGAGTCTATAAATAATGCCAATCCTTCAAAGTTAATACGAGCCAAAGCCTATTTGTATCAGTATGAAAAATTCGATGCACAAACTTATTTATTAGACTCTGCTTTAAACCTTTTGAATAGTATAGCATTAGAAAAATCTTTTAAAGAACGAATACATCTATATTTCTTGAAGCAAGACGACATAGCTATACTGAACATATGTAATTCTTTGGAAGATTTTAGTCTAGATAAAATGTCCTACGATAATAGCGATGCTTGGACTGCCTATCGCATTGCTCAGGCTCATCAAAATCAAGAGTTAGGAATTAGTCAAACTCTTTTCTACTATCAAAAAGCGGTAGAGTTAGCACCCTATGTTTTAGACTTTCGTTTAAAGTTAGCCGATATGTATTCTAATACAAATTCATTTGCATTAGCTGAGAAAGAATACCGCACACTATTAGCTCAATTTTCTAAATATGAAAGTGCTTGGTGTAATTTAGGATATGTTTTACTAAAACAAGGTCAAAAGCAATCGGCTATGGAATGCTACGACAAAGCTTTACAGTTGAATCCTCAGCACATACAATCTCTACTCAATAAGGCAAGTTTACTGATTTTAGATGGTGATATTAATAAAGGAAAGTTATATTTGAAACGAATTTTAGATATAGAGCCTAATAATAGCAAAGTAGAATATCTATTGAGCACACTTTAATGAGAAAAAAGAAAAGTTTTTTTAAGAAATTTATTTGGAGCCTAGTAGGGGTTGTGTTTTTGAGTGGTGCTATTTCGGCTTCTGTGTTTTACGATAGAATTTACCAGTCCAATGTTTCTTTAGATTATCAAAAAGAAGTATTTATCTACATACCTACTGGTGCAAGTTTTGAAGATGTTCTTCAACAGCTTACTGACGAGGGAATTATTATTAGTTCATCATCATTTCGATGGATTTCAGAAAGAAAGCATTATACAAAAAACATCAAATCAGGGCGATACCTAATTCAAGATGGTATGAATAATAATGAGTTGGTCAATTTATTACGTTCTGGTCGTCAAACACCAGTCAATGTGGTTTTTAATAATGTTCGTACTAAAGAAGAATTTGCTGGTAAAATAGCCAATCAGATAGAATTAGATTCAGCACAAATTTTAGAGGCCATGCTAGATACAACCTTTTTAAACCCTTTAGGTCTTGATGCTTTTTCTGTCAGTAGCTTGTTTATTCCCAACACCTATGAATTTTATTGGAATACTAACGTAACTAGTTTTTTATCACGTATGGTAGCAGAACACCATCATTTTTGGAACGATAGCCGAAAATCAAAGGCCAAACGTTTGAATCTAACCAAAGAAGAAGTAGTTACTTTAGCTTCAATAGTAGAAAAAGAAACCTTACAAAAAAGCGAACAGCCAATAGTTGCAGGTTTGTACCTCAACCGTTTAAAAAAAGGAATGAAATTACAATCTGACCCAACGGTTATTTTCGCTATTGGTGATTTCTCAATTAGACGTGTTCTAAAGAAAGATTTAAAGTACGACTCTCCCTATAATACTTACAAATACAAAGGGTTACCAATTGGTCCGATTTCTCTTCCTTCAATTCGAGCTATAGACGCCGTTTTGAATTATCAGAAACACGATTATTTATTCATGTGTGCTAAGGAAGATTTTTCAGGATATCATAACTTTGCCCAAACGGCAATTCAACATTATGCCAATGCGGCTAAGTATAGAAAAGCCTTAAATGATAGAAATATAAAAAGATAATCATTTATGAAAATTAAATTTGGAACAGACGGCTGGAGAGCCATTATAGCACAAGAATACACTGTAGATAATGTGGCACGTGTAACATTAGCAGCCGCTCAATGGTTGAATAATAACTTTGATAAGCCTTCGGTGGTAATAGGTCACGATTGTCGTTTTGCGGGTTCGCTATTTGCTGAAACAGCCGCTAAGGTTTTTAATCACTTTGGTGTAAAAGTTACCTTAGCTGACCGATTTGTTACCACTCCAATGCTTTCGCTAGCTGTGTTAGAATTAAAAGCCGATTTAGGTGTAGTAATTACTGCTAGTCACAATCCGCCAGAATACAACGGTTATAAGTTAAAAGGTAACTTTGGAGGGCCCTTATTACCTGATGATATACAAGCTGTGGAAGACATTATCCCTAATGCTCACAATTTAGATTTAAAGTCTTTAACGATGGAAGGTGTAAAAATAGCCGATTTAGTAAAAATGTATCTCGATAAGGCAAGAGCAAGTTTCGATATTGACGCTATTAATAATTCTGATTTCAATTGGGGTTATGATGCCATGTATGGAGCAGGTAGAGAGGCTGTACCAGCATTATTACCAAAAACTACGTTATTGCATTGTTCTAACAATCCCGGTTTTAAGGGAACTGCACCTGAACCAATTCATAGAAATCTAATTGAATTTTCTGATCTTATCAGTGAGGGCGGTCAAATAGATTGTGGTTTAGCAACAGATGGTGATGCCGATAGGATAGGCTTATATAATGCTAAAGGTCAATTCATTGACTCTCACCATATCATTCTGTTGTTAATACATTACTTAGTTAAGTATAAGGGCATGAGTGGTAAGGTTGTTACTGCCTTTTCTTGTTCGGTAAAAGTGGCTCAGATGTGTGCCCACTACGGATTGGAGCATGAAATCGTAAAAGTTGGCTTTAAACACGTAGCAGGGGTGATGCTTAAAGAAGATGTTTTGCTAGGCGGTGAAGAATCTGGAGGTGTGGCTATAAAAGGGCATATTCCAGAAAGAGACGGTATTTGGATGGGCTTAGTCATATGGGAATACATGGCAAAAACAGGCAAGAGTTTAGATGACCTTATTAAAGAAGTGTACGATATAGTAGGGGAGTTCGCTTTTGAGCGAATTGACTTGCACTTAGAAGAAGATATGAAAGTCAAGATTGTAGAAAACTGCAATAATGGAGTATATACTACCTTTGGCGATATGCCTATTATCAAAACAGAAACCATTGATGGCTTTAAGTTTTACTTCGATGAAGACAGCTGGATAATGATAAGACCTTCAGGTACAGAACCTGTATTGCGTACTTATGCCGAAGCTAAAAGTCAAGATAAGTGCTTCGAAATACTAAAGAAGGTACACAAGGCTTTATTAAATTAGTATGGATATAAACGATATTATAAAACCCGAGCATTAACTCGGGATTTATTGTTTCTGTAAATTTAATCCTTAGTGCTTTGAAAGATAGTCTGCAACACCTGCGAAATTTTCTTTCATAGCCTCTTTCCCTTTTTCCCAATTAGCAGGGCAAACCTCACCTTCTTCTTCATGGTGCTGAAGTGCGTCAACCATCCTTAAAGCTTCATCAACATTTCTACCTAAAGGTAAGTTATTTACAATTTGATGTTGTACTATACCTTCTTTATCAATCAAAAATAATCCTCTAAACGCAATCATTGGTCCTTCAGCTTCTAATTCATCATTATCATTTACGAAATAGTCACCAAACAGCACACCAAAATTTTCTGTAATAGTTTTAGTTTGGTCAGCAACTAATGGATAGGTTACTCCTTTTATACCACCATTTTCTTTGGGCACTTGTAACCATCCCCAATGTGATTCAGGAGTATCTGTTGAACATGCTATTACTTCTACATTTTTGGCTTTGAATTCAGAAAGCTTTGATTGAAAAGCATGAAGTTCTGATGGACATACAAAAGTAAAATCCTTTGGGTAAAAGAAAAATACTACGTGTTTTTTACCAATGAATTGTTCTAATGAGAAACCGTCTACGATTTCACCACCATTTATTACAGCCTTAGCGCTGAAATTTGGAGCTTTTTTTCCTACTAATACCATATTTTAAAAATTTAGTTTAATGTGTTTCTTAATTAATGGTGCAAATTTACGCATAAAGTACTATTAATTGAAACTTATTTTCTGTATTTCTTGATGCCTAAAACAATTTACCGTATGGTCATTGACCATACCAGACGCTTGCATAAAAGCATAGCAAATGGTACTACCGACAAATTTGAAGCCTCTAGCTTTTAATTCTTTACTCATTTTGTCTGATTGGGTGGATATGCTAGGAATTTCTGAGAGCTTTTTAAATTGGTTGTGGATAGTTTTACCATCGGTAAATTGCCATATATAACTGTTGAAACTACCAAATTCTTCTTGTATTTTAATAAAAGCTTGGGCATTAGTCACACTTGCTTTTATTTTAAGTCGGTTTCTTATAATGTTAGGGTTTTCTCTTAATTCAGCTATTTGCTCATCTGACATTTGAGCCACCTTATGCACATCAAAATCGTAAAAAGCCTTTCTAAAACCCTCCCTTTTTTGAAGAACAATCTTCCAGCTTAGTCCAGCCTGAAAGGTATCTAGCAGCAGGTATTCAAACCATTTTTTATCATCTGTAACAGGAACACCC
Organism: uncultured Flavobacteriales bacterium; assembly: GCA_964003875.1. Taxonomy (GTDB): domain Bacteria; phylum Bacteroidota; class Bacteroidia; order Flavobacteriales; family UBA7312; genus UBA8444. The sequence goes on from CAXFLH010000010.1 coordinate 18,540, forward strand.
CATTCTTTATCGTGGTAGTCTAGTTCTATTTCTGAAGGCCATTGACAACGTTTTTTCATTGATTTAGTATTGGTTTAAAACTATAGTATCTTTTTCATCAGCATATTTTTCAAAATAACGATATTTGTGGCAAATATTCTAATTATGTCCGATCAGCAAATTATATTTTCTATGAATAGGGTCAGTAAGACTTTCCCTTCTAATAATAAACAAGTTTTAAAAGATATCCACCTGTCGTTTTTTTACGGTGCTAAAATTGGGATTATTGGTCTTAATGGCTCGGGTAAATCGAGTTTACTCAAGATTATAGCTGGTTTGGATAAGTCTTTTCAAGGCGATGTTCATTTTTCTAAAGAGCATACTATAGGTTATCTAGCTCAAGAGCCAGAAATGGACGATTCTAAAACGGTAATGGATATCGTCAAAGAAGGAATGCAAGAGGCTGTAGACCTTATTGCTGAATACAACGACATAAATAATCAGTTTGCTTTGCCTGAAGTCTATGAAGATGCCGACAAAATGGAGAAGCTGATGGCTAAACAAGGGGAGTTGCAAGACCAAATTGATGCTGCTGGCGCTTGGGATTTAGAGACTAAGTTGAATATAGCTATGGACGCCCTAAGATGTCCAGAAGGCGAAAAATCGGTTTCTGTATTGTCAGGAGGTGAAAAAAGACGAGTAGCACTGTGCCGTTTACTATTAAAAGAGCCAGATATTTTATTACTCGATGAGCCAACAAACCATTTAGATGCTGAATCGGTACATTGGTTAGAGCAACACCTACAACAATACAAAGGAACCGTAATTGCTATTACTCACGATAGGTATTTTCTAGATAACGTAGCGGGTTGGATATTAGAATTAGATAGAGGAGAAGGTATTCCATGGAAAGGGAATTATTCTTCTTGGTTAGACCAAAAATCTAAACGATTGGCTCAAGAAGAAAAACAAGCTAGTAAACGTAGAAAAACATTAGAACGTGAGTTGGAATGGGTGCGAATGAGCCCCAAAGGAAGACAGTCTAAATCCAAAGCTCGTTTGAGTAATTACGATAAACTGCTTAGTGAAGAAAATAGACAGCAAGAAGAAAAAATAGAATTATACATTCCGCCAGGACCTCGTTTGGGTACAAACGTTATTGAGGCAAAAGGAGTTTCCAAAGCCTTTGGAGATAAGTTATTGTATGAAGACTTGAACTTTAAGTTGCCCCCAGCAGGTATAGTGGGTATTGTAGGCCCTAATGGAGCTGGAAAAACAACACTTTTTAGAATGATAATGGGACAAGAAGAAGCCGATGGAGGTTCATTCAGTATTGGGGAAACTGTAAAAGTGTCTTATGTAGACCAACAACACGCCGATATTGATCCAGAAAAAACCATTTGGGAGCAAGTAACAGGTGGTAATGAATTGCTAGAAGTTTCTGGTAAAAAAGTAAATTCTCGCTCTTATGTGGCTAAATTTAACTTTCAAGGTTCTGACCAAAATAAAAAAGTAGGCGTTTTATCTGGTGGTGAAAGAAACAGACTCCATTTAGCTATGACACTTAGAGATGAGGGTAATGTGTTGCTTTTAGATGAGCCTACCAACGATTTAGATGTCAATACTTTACGTGCTTTAGAAGAAGGTTTAGAAAATTTTGGTGGCTGTGCAGTTATCATCTCTCATGACCGTTGGTTCTTGGATAGAGTGTGTACACATATTTTAGCATTTGAAGGCGACTCACAAGTATATTTCTTTGAAGGTGGTTACAGCGATTACGAAGAAAATCGTAAAAAACGTTTGGGTGATGTTGGACCAACTCGTATTCGTTATAAGAAGTTAGTACGCTAATTATTTTTTACAAATAATTGCTCAATAGAAGGTAAACTAAACAACTGAGAGTCTGTATTGGCTTTATAACTCAAGAATAACCCTACAGGTAAAAGGATAAGATTAGCTATCCACATGCCTTCTGTTACAGATATTTCAGATTCTTTGACCATCTTTTCAGCAGTTACAGATACAATGTGATAGGTGATGAAAAAGCCTACAGATATAATCACGGGCATACCAAAGCCACCTTTCCTAATAATAGCACCTAGCGGAGCACCTATCAAAAAGAAAATGATACAGGCTATTGCCAAAGACCATTTTCTATGCCATTCGACTTTGTGTTTTATCGCAATTTTGTGATAGTAACTTTGATCTGAGATAGTATTGCTTAACATCGATTTTACATACTTTACAGAAGAAATAGCATTGGCGTAAACTTTTGATGGGTAATAAGCCATATTATCTTTACTTTTAAAGTTGCTTTCTAGCTTTTGAAAATCAATTTCTATTTTATCCGAAATATTAGATTTAAAAAGATTTAATTTAGCATTGCTTTTTAAGTATATTGAATCTATTGCTACAGTAAGTTGGGCATTGTTCATCATAGCGTAATGATTTCTATATAATTCCTCGCTTGTTCGTTTCATTCCAAAATCAGACATGTCAAACCTCATTATATCTTGTTTGAATTGACTACGCTGTAAGGGGCGATTTTCATCTTTTTTGTTGATGTTCATCTCATAATAGCTGTAACCATTTTCTAGTGATATGATGAAATAGTTTTCATTTTCTGAAAGGTACATTTGCCCCTTTTCAGCAATAATTACTTTATCATTGCCTTCTTCTGAGGTATGGTCATAAATCATTATACCTTCTAAATCGATACCATTTTCTAACTTATTATCAATCTTTATGCTATAGCCACTCAATTCATTATAAAACATACCTTCCTTAATGTTTAGGGCAGGTTTTTGTTTTCTGATATCGTACAATAGAGAGCCAGCTTTAAGGTTAGCATATGGCATAAAATAGTTAGAGAAAAGAAAAGATGATGCTGAAATAATAATAATAAACACCAATAATGGTTTCATGCATTTTTTTAAGGAAATACCGGCTGATTTGATGGCCATGAGCTCGTTTTTCTCTGCAATATTTCCAAAAGTCATAATTGAAGATAACAATACTGAAATAGGAAGTGCCATAGGAACAAAACGAGCAGCAGCATAAAACAACAGTTTAGAAATAGTCAAGAAGTCTAAGCCTTTGCCAACTAAGTCGTCAATGTACTTCCATAAAAATTGCATAAGCAACAGGAAGATAGCAATCAGAAAAGTTAAAATAAAAGGACCGATAAAAGATTTTATAATGAAAAGATTTAGCTTTTTCATTCGGTCTTAAATACTTTATGAGCCAATAATGTTTTTCAAATTGTCAATTTGTGCATCCCATAGATTGGTTGCATCTTCTTTGTCTTCTTCGTCTTCGGCAAAATCCGAAACTATAAGAGAAACATCAGAAGTTAATTCATCAATTTGTATTCTAAATTCAAAATATTCATCGGCTTCAGAGTCTAACCATCTGAATCGGATATGCTCTCCTTTTTTCTTACTGATTAACTCAGCTTCTTGTGAGCTGCCTTCCCATGTAAAAGTGTAAATACCTTCTCTGTTGATATTGACATCGTCAGCGAACCATTCTGATAATCCACTAATAGTACTTAAACGTTCGTAAAGTATTTTTACAGAGGAGTGTAAAGGGTATTCTAGTTGATATAACATTGGATATTTTTTAAGCTTCGAGCTCAATATATGCAAATAATTTACAATGACAAGTTTTTAATATTTATGAATTAAAAAAACACTAGGCTTTTTGTTCAAGTCTACTGATTTTTTTCTCCAATTTATAATGCTGTCTCTTGTAATAATTTCCGATTCTGTGCTGATATTGGTTGCTACTACTAGTACAGTATTAGCTTGGCAATATTTACATAAATCTTCTAGCATATGATTGTTTCGAAAAGGTGTTTCTATAAATATTTGTGTTTGTTGTTGTTTAAACGACAAATTCTCTAAAAATAGTATACGTTTTTTACGTTCTATTTTTTCTTTTGGTAAATAACCATTAAAAGCGAAGTTTTGACCGTTGAGACCAGACGCCATAATTGCCATTAAAATGGACGATGGACCCACTAAAGGAATAACATTTATATCTTTAGAATGAGCCAATTTTACAATATCTGCACCTGGATCAGCAATACTAGGGCAACCAGCTTCTGAAAGCAATCCTATATTTTTGCCATCTTCAATGCACTTTAGCATAGCAGATAATTCATATTCCTTGGTGTGCTTATTCAGTAAATGAAATTTTAAATCATCAATAGCTGTATTTATATGAGATTTTATGAGAAAGCGTCTTGCTGAGCGTATATTTTCTACAATGAACTCAGAACAAGAATTGATATAAGTTGTATTTTCTAGCGGAAGTACTTTATTTACTTCTGTGTCACCAAGTGTGCAGGGAATGATTATGAGCTTACCTTTCTTGGATTTCATCATTTATCGTTTGACAAGCATCGTGTAACATTTCATAAACTTGAATAAAGCCATCTTTTCCACCAAAATAGGGGTCTGGGACATTATTTTTCTTTGATAGAGTATAATGAACTTTTTTAATATGGGATTCATTTTCGGCTAGAGCGACAACATTTCTATAGTTTTCATTATCCATTATGAAAATCTTATCAAAGCGATTGAAATCTTCTGTTGTAAATTGCCTGGCAACTAGATTTGAAATGTCTATGCCGTAAGATTGTGCCGTTTCAATCATTCGTCTATCAGGTGGGCTGCCAATGTGGTAATTGGAAGTCCCTGCAGAATCAATCATAATATCAGAGTTGATGCTTCTAAGAATACCTTCAGCAAGAGGTGAACGACAAATATTTCCTAAGCAAACGAACAGTATTTTCATCTTGCTTTGTTTTGAAAATATTAGTTAAGCGTTAACTTCTTCTCAATATCGTTAACAAAAGCTCTAAACTGTTTGTCGGTATCAATGAGGTTATTGACCGTTTTACAAGCGTGCAATACTGTTGCATGGTCTTTGTTGCCACAATGAATTCCGATATTAGCTAGAGAGTTTTTGGTTAGCTGTTTAGAGAAGTACATAGCCAATTGTCGGGCTTGAACGATTTCTCTTTTTCTAGTCTTAGATTTCATCAATTCGATAGGAATATCGAAATAGTCGCAAACTACTTTTTGAATGTAATCGATAGAAATTTCTCTAGCAGTATTCTTCACAAACTTATCTAACATTTCTTTAGCTAAGTCAATTGTAATATTCTTCTTATTGAGTGAAGATTGAGCAAGTAAAGAAATTAGAGCACCTTCTAATTCTCTAACATTTGTAGTTATTGAGTAGGCGATGTATTCTACTACTTCGTATGGCATTTCAATACCATCGTTGTATAATTTTTTCTTTAGAATAGCAATACGAGTCTCTAAATCAGGCGATTGTAAGTCTGCTGACAGTCCCCATTTGAAGCGAGACAATAAGCGTTGTTCTACACCTTGCATATCTACAGGTGCTTTATCTGATGTTAAGATAATTTGTTTGCCATTTTGGTGTAGATGATTGAAGATATGGAAAAAAGCATCTTGAGTTTTCTCTTTTCCAGCAAAGAATTGTACATCATCTATTATTAATACGTCAATGGATTGGTAGAAATGAATAAAATCATTTTTCTTGTTATCCATAATAGCATCTACAAACTGCGTTTGGAATTTATCAGCTGAAACATAAAGAACCGTTTTGTCTTGGTCCAAGTTTTTTACTTCTATTCCTATAGCATTGGCAAGGTGAGTTTTTCCTAGACCACCATTACCATATATAAGTAATGGATTGAAAGATGTGCCGCCCGGCTTTTGAGCTACGGCATAACCTGCCGAACGAGCCAATCTGTTGCAATCGCCTTCTACAAATGTATTAAAGGAAAAATTAGCATTTAGTTGTGGATCTACTTGTATCTTTTTCAAACCTGGTATAACAAATGGATTTCTAATAGAAGTCTCACTGATGTTAATGGGCATATGGATAGGGGTGTTCTTTAAATTACCTTTACTACTGCTAGGGACCTTAGTGACATAAGGTTTTGTGTTGTAGTTGTTGTCCATTACAATGCTGTACTCTAACTTGCCTTCATCACCTAATTCTTTCTTTACTGTCTTCTTAAGTAAATCAATATAATGTTGCTCTAGCCACTCGTAGAAAAATTGAGATGGTACTTGTATTGTTAGCACATCACCTTTCAAGCGAATCGGCTTAATAGGCTCGAACCAAGTTTTAAAAGACTGTGGACTAACATTATCCTTGATTATGCTAAGACAATTACTCCATACAATCTCGAAAACTTTATCTTCTGTCATTTAACTTGTTAATTAAAAATTAAATACGCTTTTTTTCTTTGTTAAAATTGAAAAACAAATGTGTTAATAAAAAAGTTTAAAAAAAAATTTTCTAGCCCTTGATTTTAATGTTTTTTTTACAGATATGATTTTTTTTATGGCTCTTATCTGAAAGACAAATCAAAAACTTTTTTTTAGGCAATAACATCTAATACATTGCTATCAAATGCGTGATCAAAATTACGATAATTTGACATATTTTTATCAAAATAGTAGTCAATTTTACCTAATTTAATAGCTCCAAAACCGACTTGGCTGATAAGTACATCTTTTTTTACACTATTTTTTACAATTACGGGCTCATTGAGAAAGGAATGAGTATGCCCACCAATTATCAAATCGATGTTTTTAGTTTGAGCAGCTAACTTCATATCACTGACTTTGCTGTTTTTGTATTTAAAGCCTAAATGAGACAGGCAAATGACTAAATCACAATTCAACTTTTTCTTAAGATAATGGGCTTTTTTATTGGCTACTGATACAGGGTCTAAATATTGTGTGTTGCCATAAAGCTTGGAATCAACCAGACCTTCTAACTCTATACCTATTCCCAATACTCCTACTTTTATTCCTCCTTTATTAAATACTTTATGAGGTATTACCTTATCCACTAATATAGTATTGCTAAAGTCATAGTTTGAAGATATGAATGGGAAATTAGCATGATGCATTTGACTAGCTAGTCCATCTATACCATTATCAAAGTCATGATTTCCAATAGTCACGGCATCATAACCTATATCACTCATTAGTCTAAATTCTAATTCTCCACCAAACAGATTGAAGTAAGGAGTACCTTGAAATATATCTCCAGCATCTAACAAAAGAATGTTTTCTTCTTCTTGTCTTATCTTTTTAACTAGCGAGGACAATTGAAACATACCTCCTAAGCCTTTATTCCTTCCTGAAGAAAATGCTTCGATATGACTGTGCATATCGTTGGTATGAAGTATGGTTAATTTAATTGGTTTTTTAGCATCGTTAGAAAAAGCTTGTAAAGGAGATAAACCTACAAGGGCAGTGCCTAGTCCAATTTGTTTTATGAATGTTCTTCTAGTTTTCATCGAATAGAATTAAATGTCTTTCGTCTAAGTTTGACGAAATGGTGTCCTTTTTAATACAATAGTTTATAAGAGCATCTCTCATTTTGATGCCCACTTTGTGTTGTGTTTTGTCTTTAAAGAATTTCATTTTATCACCACCATTAGCCAAATAGTCTGTTGTAAGAACTAAAAACAAGCTGTCATTAAGCGTAAAGTCATCAGTAAAAGCTATAGGTTGGCCTTTGGTGATGTTGAAATAGGCTTTTAGATCAAGCATTTCAGTTTTGTTCAACTCTAAAACGACTAATTCGTTTTCGAAAGGCATAAGCTTATACAAATCTCTTTTAGTGATATCTCCTTGAGGTATAGGACTTCTTAGACCACCAATATTGAAAAAACTGAGGTCAATATCATCTTCATACATATCTTGAGCCATTTCTAAGCAAACGTCAGAAGTCCAATTGCCAAGCAAACTCTCTGGTTTTGTTTTTTTCATCTCTTGTGTAGAATGACACAAAACAGCATTCATTTGAGCATCAAGCTCAGTTTTGTAGGGTAGAATAGTATAATACATGTTACTATCTACGTTTAAAGATTTTACATCGTAAACTTCACGATTCACGCTAGTGTATTCACTAGTAGATGGGCTTGATAGCGCAAGGGCTAATAAAAGGTAAATGAACTGCATAGCACAAATCTAAAATTTATACTTCAATTATTGTTAAAAAATTATTGATTAATTAA
>CAXFLH010000011.1:0-24250 GCA_964003875.1 uncultured Flavobacteriales bacterium
TCCTTATTGCAAAAAAAAGAAGGGGTAATAGGTATTTTAGGAACAGGATCTAATGTGGCTAAGTATAATGGCGATAGCGTTGTGCCTTTTTCTACTAGTATGGGGTATATTCTTGGAGATGAAGGAAGTGGTAATGCTTTAGGAAAACGTTTATTAAAAGAATATTTAGGCGATAAATTGGATAAGGATTTAATTCTTAAAATAGGATTGGATAAATCAATAATTTTAAATGAGTTATACTCTCATTCTTTTCCTAACCGTTACTTAGCATCTTTTGCTAAACTTATGTTTAGAAATAGAACACACCCACAAGTAGCTCGGCTAATCAAACAAAGCTTTGACGAATGGGTTGAAGTGTGCTTATTGCCTCATAATATCACATCTTTGTCGTTATGCGGATCTATTGCTTTTTATTTTAATGCTGAGTTGAAAAGAAGTTGTGAGCAATATAATATTACGGTTACTTCTATTCTAGAAAAACCCATAGCCGCTTTGGCATTATTTCATAAGGCTTATCAATGATAAAAATACTATCTTTGTATAATATGAAAAAGCTCTTTTTATTAATAGCACTACTTCAACTTGGGCTTTTGTATGCTCAAAATTCAATTGTGCTTACTTTTAACCAAGACAACTTAGTACAAAGTACAAATACTTTCAAATGCGAAGGTTCATTTACTTATTTTACAATTAATACCAATCCTTTAGATACATCTTACTACGTCACACTAATTAAAGATGGTGTAATTTTAGAACAAGGAAATTATTCATCCATCAATAATCAATCACCCGGTTTTTTAGCATTAGATTCATTAATTTATGCAGGTTTTTATGAGCTGACAGTTGTTTCTTTAAGTAATAATATTACTTTTTCAGATACCTTTTCTTTCCATGATCCAACACCTTTGTTTTTTGATTACACCACTGACAACCCACAATCTTGTGTACCCTTTGGAAACATCTATATAAATAACATCAGTGGAGGGACTGCACCCTATAGCTTAGGTAAAATAAATGCTCTTGGAGAATTTGAGCCTACTTATTTTCAAAATTCTAACGACACAAGCTATACGTTACAAGATTTAAATGCGGGTTATTATTCTGTTTCTTTACAGGATTCGTACGGATGTGTATTTACATTAGGTAGTGATAATCCAATAGAAATAGTACAAGGCACTGATCCTTTAAATATCATTTCGAATTCACAAGAAGATTCTTTTCGTGTATGTGTTCAAGGTGGCGTTTTGCCAATAAGTTTTGTTCTTAATGAGGATACCGTTGTTACTAACGACTCTTGTATATCTTATGCACTTTGTGCAGGAGATTATGAGCTCATTGTCTTTGATGCTACAGCAGATACCATGTGTTTAGATACTTTAGAGTTTACTATAGAAGAAATAGATGGCTTTATAGAACAGGAAACCTCTAAAATGAAAGTGGAGTCAGGTGGTGTACGACCATTCAGTTATTCTTGGACTATGAATGGTGATATTCAAGACAATCAAACGGATTCCATTTATGAGGGAGGCTTATGTCCTGGTTCGTATACTTGTACTATTATTGATCAGGCTTATTGTTCATCTACATTTGATTTGACTATCAATGAAATAGAATCTAATCTAATAGAAGAAATCGACTGTTTTGATCAAGATTTTTCTTCCCTAGAAACATCCGTAAGTGGAGGGACTCCTCCCTACGAATATTTATGGAATACTAATGAAATAACATCTAGCATTAGCAGTCTTAGCCCCCAAACTTATCAGCTTACTATTACGGATAATAACGGCTGTAAATTGATTGAAGAAATAGAAGTTCCTGTTGTTTTAGACAGTTGTTTGTTGAATGCTTTTAGTCCAAATGGAGATAATATCAATGATACTTGGGTAGTTAATCCTTCATTCTTATACGAAAATACAGAAGTAATCATTTACAATAGGTGGGGTGCAAAGGTTTATCAATCTTTAGGCTATAAACAGTCTTGGGACGGAAAAAATTCCTCAGGTCATTTAGTCAAAGAGGGCGTTTATTTTTATTCGATAATTCTTAAAAATGGACACGATAACATCAAAGGCTCAGTATCTGTTTTTTATTGATTTTCTACCCAGTTGATAGGGTAGCGTTTAAGCCAAGTCATTTGTCTTTTAGCATACCTTCTAGAGTTTTGTTTGATAAGTTCTATGGCTCTTTCTAGAGAGATATCATTGTTTAGGTATTGAAATAGTTCGGAATAGCCTACGGTTTTTAGGGCATTCAAATCTTGAAATTTTATCAAACTTTCCACTTCTTGTAACAAGCCTTTTTTCATCATTATATCTACTCTATCATTTATTCTTTGGTAGAGTTTTTCTCTATCCATTTTTATAGAAATGTATTCAACTTCAAATGGTCGTGTCTTATTTTGCTTGTTCTTAAAACTGCTGAATGTTTGACCGCTTTGTTTACATACTTCTAGACACCTAAGTAGTCTTTGATGGTTATTCACATCTGAACTAGCATAAAAAATAGGATCGATCTTCTTCACTTCGTCTTGTAGCCATTGAAGACCATAATCCTCAAACTTTTGTCTTAGCTCTTTTCTAAGAGTTTCGTCAATATCTGGAAAAGTATCCAAGCCTTTGCAAACGGCATCAATATACAATCCAGAACCGCCTACCATTATCAAAGTGTTATGATGTTTAAAAAGCTGTTCAATTTTAGAAATAGCTTCTTTTTCGAACAACCCTACATTGTAGTTGTCGTGGATACTTTTGTGTTGAATGAAATGGTGATTTGCGGCATCTAATTCTTCTTGTTCAGGTACTGCAGTACCTATCTTCATTTCTTTGAAGAATTGCCTTGAGTCAGCCGATATGATTTCGGTTTTGTGCTGTAAAGCTAATTGAATGGCTAGACTAGTCTTGCCAACAGCCGTAGGACCATAAATTACTAAGAGTTTCTTAGTAGTCTTCATAGTTTTCGAATTCGTTAAATTCGTCTAGCGTATCGCCGTAAACATCTTCGTCTTCAGAATAACTTTCCTCATCAGAAATGAACTGAACTGTTGGAGCTTCATCAGGCATCTTGCCAAATGATAGTACGACTTCAGCTTCTTCAACTTCTTTGATTTCGTCAATTTCTTCTACTTCAATCATGAATCGCCATAGCGTTAAGAAGTCATTCACATAGAGCAGTTTTTCTGTGTTTTGAAATATATCGTTCACACTAATGTTTTGCATTTCTCTAGAGCTAGGCTCCATAGCAATGAGTGGTATTTCCTCGCCTTGTTCCCATTCTTCATTAGTTAAATAAAAGGCTGCCATCTCTTCAGGATTTAGTTCAAAAGTAGATACTATTGCCTTGTGTAAATCTTCTAGCGTATTTTCTGTGTTGATGAGAATCTCTCTAAATACATCGTCGTTGTGATCAAGAACAACATTTAATTTTACAGTCATTATTTATTTTTTTGGTTTTAGCCCAATTTCTGCGGCTTTTTTAATTAAGAATTGATAGGCTTCCTTTTTTTCATTTGCAATGATGCCATCCAATATAGCTTCTTTAATTGCATTTTTTAATATACCAATTTCTTTACTTGGTTTAATATCAAAAATATCGATTATTTCTTCACCACTAATAGGGGGTTGCATATTTCTTATGTGGTCACGTTCTTCAACGTCTTTAATTTTTTGTCTGACAAGTTGAAAATTATTAAGGAAACGCTTTACTTTTTCAGGGTTTTTGGAAGTGATATCGGCATCACATAAGGTCATTAAGTCATCTATGTCTTCTCCAGCATCGAATATTAAACGTCTTACTGCTGAGTCTGTAACTATTTCTTGTGCCAATACGATGGGTCTTAGATGAAGTCTTACTAACTTTTTAACGTATTTCATCTTTTCATTCAAAGGCAATTTTAATTGTTTGAAAATTTTTGGCACCATCTTTGAGCCTAAAAATTCGTGTCCATGAAAAGTCCAGCCTTGTTTTTCTTCAAATTTTTTAGTGTCTGGCTTAGCGATGTCGTGTAAAATAGCAGCCCATCTAAGCCACAGATTATCGGTATTTTCACAGATGTTATCTAGTACCTGAAGGGTGTGATAAAAATTGTCTTTATGCCCTTTGTTGTCAATGATGTCTACTCCTTGTAATTCAACCATCTTAGGAAAGAATTGATGCAGTAGTTCGGTGTTGAATAATAATTTAAAGCCTATTGATGGTTTTGATGACAGAATTATTTTGTTTAGTTCTTCAGTAATGCGTTCTTGAGAAATAATTTCTAGTCTTGATGCATTGTCTTTTATGGCTTTTAGAGAAGATTCTTCAATATTAAAATTCAATTGAGTAGCAAAGCGAATAGCTCTCATCATTCTTAAAGGGTCATCAGAGTAGGTTATGTTTGGTTCTAAGGGTGTTCTGATGATTTTATTCTCTAAGTCTTTTAGTCCATCAAAAGGGTCAATAAGTTCTCCAAAATGTTCTTTATTTAGTCTAATTGCTAAAGCGTTAATGGTGAAGTCTCGTCTATTTTGGTCATCTTCTAATGTGCCATCTTCTACAATAGGTTTTCTCGAATCAGAACGATAGGACTCTTTTCTAGCCCCTACAAATTCAAGTTCTAAATCTTGATATCGGAGCATAGCTGTACCAAAGTTTTTAAATACTTGTACTTTGGTGTCATTTCCGACTAATTCACTAACCTTATTGGCCAATTCAATCCCACTACCTACACATACAAAATCGATATCAGTAGGTTGAGTACGTTCAAGAATTACATCTCTCACAAAACCACCTATGACATAGCTTTCATAAGCTAGTTCATCAGCTGCTTGAGAAACTATAGAAAAGATAGGGTGTTGTATGTGTTGTTTAAGGTTCACTTATCTTATGATTTTAATCTCTCCGTTGTTTTTTATTTTGATGATATTAGAAGATTTTTGACTGGTTGCTTCATTTTGTCGGTAATTTACTACGAAATCTACGCCCTTCAAAATGGTATCGCTAATTGACCTAAAATCTTTGGGCGTTTCTTCACCGCTAACATTAGCCGAAGTAGAGATAATAGGCTTACCCAATCTTTGAATTAATTGTTGGCAAAAAGTATCTTTAGCTAAACGTATTCCGCACGAGCCGTCTTCTGCAATGGCGTTGGGGGCAATGCCTTTAACCTCATCATAAATTAGAGTTAGTGGTCTGTTTGCTGACTCTATTAAATCCAAAGCAATTTCAGGCATATTTAGGACTGTTCTATCTAGCATCACTTCCGAACCAACTAGTGTAATTAAGGCTTTTGAGGAAGTACGCCCTTTCAAATCATATATTTTTTGAATGGCTTGAGGATTGCTAGCATCGCAACCTATTCCCCAAACGGTGTCTGTTGGGTATAAAATAATACCTCCTTCTCTCAAAGTGTTAAGGCAGTTTTGAATATCTTCTTTCATCAAATGTTTTGATATAAATTCATAAGTCGCTCGGCAATTTTATCATCGGTAAAGTTTTGAGCGTGTTTTTTCCCTTCTTCTATCATTTTCTCTCTTCTAGAAATGTTAGTGCTTATATCTACTATTTCACTTTTCATTTGCTCAATATCGTTGGGGTTAATGTAAGAGCTGTATTTTCCGCCCGGCTCAGCAAAACAACCACCTTGTGAGGTAATGACGGGAACACCACAAAAAAGAGATTCTAAAATAGGTATGCCAAAACCTTCAAAAAATGAGGGGTAAATCATTATATCGGCCTGCTGATATATAGCCGCCATTTCTTTTAATAATAAATCGCTTAATATCTTAATCCTATTGTTCATTTTATTTTCATTAATGAAATCTAGGCATTTGTTTTTGTAGGCTTTACCATTGCCAATAACTACAAGTTGGTAGTCTGGTAGTTCTTTTAGGCACCTAAGAAGATTGTACAAGTTTTTACGTTCTTCAATAGTGCCTACGTACAAAAGGTATTTTTTTGGTAGTTGATGTTTTGTGCTAACATTAGCTTTAAAATCTGCACTTTGTTCTTCTTGAAAGACTTTATTGCATCCTTGGTAAATAACCTCAATCTTATCTTCTTCAATATTAAAAAAACGAATTATATCTTCTTTAGTTTGCTGACTTACGGCAATGATTTTATCAGCAATTTGACAGGCGTATTGACTTTTTTTGACATAGGAAATACGGTCGGCTTTTTTAAAGTACTGAGGGTAACGAATAGCTATTAAGTCGTGAATGCTGACTACTGTTTTAATGTTGGTATTCTGTATGCCATACGGCAATTCGTGACTAAGTCCGTGAAAGTGGCTAATGCCATCTTTGACTAAATTGTTTTTTAATTTTATGGTACGCCATAATGAGCTAAATGTTCTATCAAACCAAGCTTTTGGCGAATGAGTGTAATAGTGTTTTTTATTTTCTAGAAATGATAAACGCTCGTTCTTTATTTCTTTTGGAGTGTAAAGGTGGTATTCGTTGTCGCTAAAATATTGTCCGAGAATACGAATAGTATCTCTAGAGTAATTACCTAATCCAGTGTTGTTGAAAAAGGCTCTTTTAGCGTCAAAACCTAGTTTCATTATACGGCTACCTTGTATTCTCTCAAAGCATCATTAAGAGAGGTTTTTTTGTCGGTACTTTCTTTGCGTTTGCCAATGATTAAGGCACAAGGGACACCGTATTCACCTGCCTGAAATGTTTTGGGATATGTTCCAGGAATAACAACAGATCTTTCTGGTACTATGCCTTTATATTCTATGGGTTGCTCTCCAGTAACATCAATGATTTTTGTAGAGGCGGTCAAAACAACATTTGCTCCTAAAACGGCTTCTTTTTCTACTTTAACACCTTCAACAACTATGCATCGTGAGCCAATGAATGCGCTATCTTCTATTATAACTGGTGAGGCTTGTAAGGGTTCTAAAACTCCACCAATACCAACACCACCACTAAGATGAACATTCTTACCTATCTGAGCACAAGAGCCTACGGTTGCCCAAGTGTCTACCATAGTGCCGCTATCTACATAGGCGCCGATATTTACGTAGGAAGGCATCATGATAACACCCTTAGCTAAAAAAGCACCATATCTAGCCACGGCATGAGGAACAACACGAACGCCTAAGTCAGCATAATTGCTTTTTAATTTCATCTTGTCATGAAATTCCATAGGTCCAGCCTCTAAGGTTTCCATCTTTTGAATGGGGAAATATAATATTACTGCTTTCTTAATCCATTCATGGACTATCCATTTTCCTTCAACAGGTTCTGAAACACGAAGACGTCCTTTGTCCAATTCTTCGATGACGTAACGAATACTTTCTTGAGTTTTGCTATCGTTTAAAAGTTCACGATTATCCCAAGCCTGTTCGATTATTATTTTTTGTTGTTCAATCATAAGAGCAAAGATAGTTAAAAGCTTTATTTTTGCACTATGTCAAGATTGTTAGCAATAGACTATGGTCAAAAAAGAGTTGGTATTGCGGTAACCGATGATGAACAAATCATTGCCTCTGCTTTGACCACTCTACATTCCAAGGAAGTGATGTCTTTTTTAAAGGATTATTTATCCAAAGAAGATGTAGAATGCTTTGTGGTGGGTTTAGCTAAAAATTTAGATAATACGCCGTCCGAAAGTGCTCGATTTATTGAGCCTTTTGTATTACGATTAAAGGAAGCCTTTCCAAAGGTTAGAATAGAAAGAGTTGACGAGCGTTTTACTTCTAAAATAGCTTTTCAAACGATGATAGATGCTGGTCTAAAACAACAAAAAAGAAGGGATAAGGCTTTGGTTGATAAAATAAGTGCAACACTTATTCTTCAATCATTTTTGGACGCTAGAAAGTAATTTCTCTTTCAAGAAATGAGCGGTATAAGATGTTTTGTTTTTAATTAAGTCTTCTGGTGTTCCTTGAAACAATAAATCCCCACCATTTTCTCCGCCTTCAGGGCCTAAGTCAATGAGCCAATCTGCACATTTTATAACGTCCGAATTGTGTTCTACACAAATAATTGTATGACCATTTTCAATAAGTGCATTAAAGGAGTATAATAGTTTTTTGATATCGTGAAAGTGTAGTCCAGTTGTAGGTTCATCAAAAATGAACATAGTTTTTTCAGATTTATGCCCTTTACTTAAAAAGAAAGCAAGTTTTATTCTTTGGGCTTCACCGCCACTGAGCGTATTTGATGATTGCCCCAATTGAATGTAGCCTAGACCGACTTGCTGTAGAGGTAATAATTTAGAGACAATTTTCGATTTATCATTTTCCTCAAAAAAGCTAATGGCTTCGTCAATTGTCATTTTGAGAATTTCTGAAATGTTCTTATTCGCAAATTTTATATCTAATGTCTCGTTTTTAAAACGTTGTCCTTTGCAGTTTTCACACTCTAAGTACACATCTGCCATAAACTGCATTTCAATAGTAATTTCACCTTCTCCTTCACAAACTTCACATCTTCCACCAGTAACATTAAACGAAAAGTGACCGCTTTTATAGCCTCTAGCTTTAGATAGTTCTTGCCTAGCAAACAAATTTCTTATTTCATCATAAGCCTTGAGGTAGGTAACTGGGTTAGACCTAGATGAGCGACCTATAGGGTTTTGGTTGATAAATTCAATATGTTGAATGCGTTTCAAATCACCATCTACACTATCGTGAGCTCCAATTTTAGAGGCATAGCCTTGAATGCTTTTTTGAATCGCAGGGTATAATATTTGTTTGACTAATGAACTTTTACCTGAGCCACTAACACCTGAAACTACCGTCAAGCACTCTAGAGGAAATGTTACCGAAATATTTTTTAGGTTGTTTTCTCTTGCTCCATTGATGGATACCGAATAATTTACCTTTCTACGGTGAGTAGGGACTTCGATACGTTCAACATTTGTTAAGTATTTGGCAGTTAGGCTTTCGGAATGATTGCCTATGTCATTGAGTTTTCCTTGGTAAATAACGTTTCCACCATTTTTACCTGCTAGCGGGCCGATGTCTATAATTTCATCTGCTGCCATCATTATTTCTTCATCGTGTTCGACCACTACTACTGTATTACCCAATTTTTTTAGCGAATGTAAAATGCTAATTAGTTTTTGAGTGTCCTTTGAATGTAAGCCTATGCTAGGTTCATCAAGAATATACAAGGAGCCTACTAAACTACTAGCCAATGAAGTAGCTAGGTTTATGCGTTGTGATTCTCCGCCTGAAAGGGTAGAAGATAGACGGTTTAATGTTAAATAGCCTAGCCCCACATCATCTAAGAATTGCACTCTATTTTTTATTTCTTCGATTAGACGTTCTGCTATTATCATTTCTGTGTCTGATAGCTTGATTGAGCTTATTACATTAAGTAATTGACTGATTGGTAAATGAACAATGTCATTGATAGTCCTCTTACCTACTTGTACATATAAGGCTTCCTTTCTTAGTCTTGTTCCATTGCACTCAGGGCAAGTATTTTTACCTCTGTACCTAGCTAATAGCACACGGTTTTGAACTTTATAATTTTCTTTTTCTAACAATTGAAAGAATTGACGGATACCTTTAAGTCCTTTAGCACCATTCCAGACAATCTTTTTTTCATCATCTTGGAGTTCGCTGTAAGGGCGATGAATGGGGAAGTCATATTTAGTAGCGTTAAGTATGAAGCGTTCTTTCCAGCGGCTAAGTTTTTCACCTTTCCAACAATTGATGGCACCGTCGTAAATAGAAATTGATTTGTTAGGAATAACTTTGTCTTCATCAATACCCAAAACAGAGCCAAAACCTTCGCACATTTTACAAGCACCATAAGGGTTATTAAAGCTAAATAAATGTTCTGATGGAGTTTCAAAAGATATGCCGTCTAACTCAAAACGATTAGAAAATGCTTTAATTTTTTTACCAACAACTTCAATAGCACACTCTCCGTTACCCTCAAAAAAAGCGATTTGAATACTATCGGCTAATCGATTTAAATTATCCTTATCTAAATTTACAACAAGTCTATCAATGACTACATAAATAGTTTTAGATGTATCTATTTCTGAGTAGTCTTCAATACTATCCAAACGTATAATTTCAGAATCTACTTTTATTCTAGAAAATCCTTTTAAGCCTAATTTTTTCAAGCTATCTTCTATTGAACTATTAGAAAGATTAAGTTTGAATAAGACTAATATTTTATCATCAAGCTCTTGTTGGCATACGTAATCTACTACATCGCTCACTTGATGTTTTTTGACTTCTTTTTCAGAACTAGGAGAGATAGTTTTACCTATTCTAGCAAATAATAATTTTAAATAGTCATAGATTTCTGTAGATGTGCCAACTGTAGATCTTGGGTTTTGGGTATTTACTTTTTGTTCAATGGCGATAGCAGGGGATATACCAGTAATTTTATCGACATCTGGTTTTTGTAGTTTTCCAAGAAACTGTCTAGCATATGAAGATAGACTTTCGATATACCTTCTTTGTCCTTCTGCAAACAAAGTATCGAAAGCCAAGGAAGATTTTCCTGAGCCTGAAACACCAGTAATGACAATGAGTTTTCTTTTAGGAATGGATACATCAATATTTTTGAGATTGTGCATTCTTGCTCCCGATATAGTGATGTATTTTTGATTGTCTTTTTGCACTTGAATAGAAGGCGTTATTAGTTTCCGTTTCGTCCGAAGTTTGCAAATTTACGTTTTTATCATTTGGAATTTTACAAAAAGTCATTTATATTTGATGCAAGAAAAGACCGAACGAATTGGTTTTTAAAAGTGTAATTTTAATCTTTTGCTTATAGATACATATCTACTTTTTAATTAGTATTAATTTAAAATTGTTAGATATGTTATTACACAAAGTCTCCGATAAAGATTTAGTTTCATCTTACATTAATGGTAATCCAGTTGCTCTTGACGAGTTAGTCAATAGACATCAGTCTAGAGTTTTGGCTTTTATCAATTCTAAAGTAAGAAACCTTCAACTCGCTGAAGATATTTTTCAAGATGCTTTTTTCAAAGTCATTAAATCACTAAATAGTGGTAAGTATAACGAAGAGGGTAAGTTTTTACCTTGGTTAATGCGTATATCTCACAATCTTGTTATCGATTACTTTAGACAGAACAAAAGGTTGCCTAAGGTGGCACAATCTATAAGTTTAGAGAACTTTGACATTTTTGATGTTATTGGAAATGGTGAGCAATCTAAAGAATACGATATGATGGAAGACGAACAAACTCAACTTTTACGTCGTATTATTGCTGAATTGCCGAATGAACAGAAGGAAGTTCTTATAATGCGTCACTATGAAGATTTAAGCTTTAAAGAAATTGCTGAAAAGACAGGTGTTAGTATAAATACAGCTCTAGGAAGAATGCGTTATGCACTAATAAATATTCGTAAGTTATTAGAAGAGAATAATGTTGATTTGACAATTAATTAATTGCTTGTGCAATATTTAGAAAAGGTATTGCGTTGTGGTAGTATAATTTTAAAAACTACCATATGTATAAAACCTTTACTCAGAATGATTTAATTAGATTTTTGTACAACGAGATGACCTCAGAAGAGTCGATTTTATTAAGAGAAGCATTACTCAATGATTCGGATTTATGCGACACTTATTATGAATTAAAATCATCAATGAACCTATTAGATTCTGAACCATTGTTGTTGACACCATCTAATTTTAGTCTTGCAAATATCAAGTCTTATGCAAGAGGATTTTCATCAAAGCCATCTAAATATATTGACAGAATTAATTTGGTTTTGAATTAGTTAATAACATACTTTATCCAGCCCTTCTTAAGAAATTAAGAGGGGCTTTTTTTTACCTTTGGGTATGAATAGAAAACAACGCTTTGAATTATTTGTTGATTACTTCGACAAACATATGCCTGTAGCTGAAACAGAACTACAATACAATAATGGATTTGAGTTATTGGTAGCTGTTATTCTTTCAGCACAATGCACGGATAAACGTGTTAATATGGTAACTCCCACTTTATTTTCTGCATTTCCAAACGCTGAACTTATGGCTTTGTCTTCACCAGATGAGATTTTTCATTATATCCGATCTATAAGTTATCCCAACAATAAGTCAAAGCATTTGCACAAGATGGCTAATATGCTGATTGATGACTTTAATGGTAAGGTGCCCGATTCTGTTGATAGTTTACAATTATTGCCCGGTGTGGGTAGAAAAACAGCAAATGTTGTAGCTTCTGTTTTATATGACATTCCTACTATGCCAGTTGATACTCATGTGTTTAGAGTGTCAGAGCGAATAGGGCTTAGTAAGAATGCTAAAAACCCATTGCAAACCGAAAAGCAATTGGTGAAATATTTTCCCAAAGACAAACTTAATATTGCTCATCATTGGCTTATACTTCATGGTCGTTATGTGTGTCTTGCTAGAAAACCTAAATGCCAAGAATGTGGTATAACAGATATATGTGATTTTTTTCAAAAAAATAGATGATTTGTTAATAAATGCAGTCTTAATATTTTGCTATTTCTGAGTTTTTTTTGCTTTTTTGTTAAGCTTAAAAATTCAAAAATGACTAGTTTAAAAGAAGGTGACAAAGCTCCAAATTTTTCCGTCCTTAATCATGATGATAAACTATTAACTTTAGATACTTACAAAGGCAAGAAGTTAATTCTTTATTTTTATCCTAAGGATAGCACTCCTGGTTGTACTGCTGAAAGTTGTAACCTGAGAGATAATTATTCTGAACTTTTAGATTTGGGATATGACGTTCTTGGAGTGAGTGCCGATAATAGTACTTCACATAAAAAGTTTATTGCCAAGAATGAATTACCATTTCATTTGCTTTCTGATACAGAAAAAGAAGTCATTAAGGCTTATGATGTTTGGGGTCCCAAAAAATTTATGGGTAAAGAGTATGATGGTATTCATAGAACAACCTTTGTTATAGACGAAAAAGGAGTTATTGAGCGTATCTTTACTAAGGTAAATACTAAAGAACATACAGCACAAATTTTAGAAACATATAAGTAAACAGCTATGAGTGATAAACAAAAAGAAGCAAAATTAAAAGCCTTACAGCTTACTCTTGACAAGATGGAAAAGTCTTATGGAAAAGGTACTGTAATGCGCTTAGGCGACAAGCCAGTTGAAAATATAGACGCTATACCTACAGGTTCATTAGGTTTGGATATCGCTCTTGGAATAGGGGGGTATCCTCGAGGTAGAGTCATTGAAATTTATGGACCTGAATCTTCTGGTAAAACCACATTAGCTATACACGCTATTGCAGAAGCTCAACGTCAAGGTGGTATTGCAGCATTTATAGATGCAGAACATGCTTTTGATCAAACTTATGCAGCTAGTTTGGGTGTTAATATTGATGATTTACTAATCTCTCAACCTGATAATGGTGAACAAGCGTTAGAAATAGCTGATAACCTTATTCGTTCAGGAGCAATTGATATTCTAGTTGTTGATTCTGTGGCAGCTCTTACTCCCAAGAGTGAAATTGAAGGGGAAATGGGAGATACTTCTGTAGGTCTTCACGCTAGATTGATGTCAAAAGCATTAAGGAAATTAACAGGAACAATCAGCAAAACAGGTTGTACGTGTATTTTCATCAATCAATTGCGAGAGAAAATTGGAGTAATGTTTGGTAATCCAGAAACTACTACGGGTGGTAATGCTTTAAAGTTCTATGCTTCTATTCGTTTGGATGTTAGAAAAAGTACTGCTATTAAAGATGCTGATGGTGCTATCGGAAATAAAACACGAGTTAAAGTGGTTAAAAATAAAGTAGCTCCTCCATTCAAATTAGTCGAGTTTGACATTATGTATGGTAAAGGAATTTCAAAATCTGGTGAAATATTGGATAAGGCTGTAGATTTAGATATCGTTCAGAAAAGTGGCTCTTGGTTTAGCTATGAGGGCGATAAACTAGGTCAGGGTAGAGATGCAGTTAAACTTGTCTTACAAGACAATCCAGAGTTGTCTGATCAGCTTGAAGAAAAGATTAAAGAGCATATCAATAACTAAGTTATTAGCTACTTGCTGATATGTTTAGGCTGCTCATATTTTCTTCAATAATTTTTCTTTTTTCTTGTTCAGAAAGAAATATATCTTCTAACGAGCCAAGTTCAATTCTTGACTTAAGTAAGGCATTATTAGAACAGCCCAACGATACAGCATTATTGATAGAAAGGAGGAATCGTTTTATTGAGAGTGGTGAGCTTGAAAAAGCTATTATTGACCAACAACAACTCTTTGCAATAGACACGTCAAACCTAAATTATCGTTACGACTTAGCAGACTTGTATTTTGAGCTCTATCCATCAAACCCTATTTACATTTCAAAGAGCTTAGCTTTAATTTCCGATAACTACACCGTATTTCCGCCCATGTTACTGTTAAGGGCAAAGCTATATTACGTTCTTCAGAATTATTCACAGTCGTTGAAAGATATAAACACATATCTACCTTCGTACCCTTTTGATGCAGAGGCTTACTTTTTTAAAGGCTTGAACTACAAGGATATGGGAGACCTTGAAATGGCACAATCTCAATTTCAGACTGCTGTTGAGCAAGACCCTAATTATGTTGAATCGTATGAGCAGTTAGCTTTTATCTATTCTTTTAAAGGAGATAGCCTTGCTAAGTACTATTTTAAAAATGCACTTATAGCCGATTCTAGCCTATTAAGTTCTTGGTATAATTTGGGTATGTACTGCCAAAATCAAGGAGATTTTTACAATGCTAAGCAATCTTATTATGGAATGCTTAGACGAGATTCGTTAAATAAAGATGCCAATTATAATTTGGGATATATTTCTTTGTTAGAGGGGAGTTATGAATCAGCAATTCAGTATTTTTCGTTTGTGATTTCTCAAAATAGAGCTTATGCCTCTGCTTTCTTTTCTAGAGGATTAGCTTATAAGTTTGATGGTAATAATGACTTTGCTAGAAAAGATTTTGAAATGGCTGTGGAATTGAGTCCTGAATTTAAAGAGGCTAAAGACGAACTTCAGTCTTTACCATAAAAAAAGGCTCCTATAAGGAGCCTTTTTCGTTTGTTAGTCTTAGTTTATTTATGCTAATTTCACATTTGTAGCGTTTAGCCCTTTACGGCCTTCTTCTAAGTCAAATGTAACTTTGTCATTTTCACTAATTTCATCGACTAGTCCAGATACGTGTACAAAGTACTCCTTATCTGTTTCGTCTTCTTTAATGAATCCATATCCTTTGGTATCATTAAAAAACTTTACTGTTCCAGTATTCATAATTAATTTATTTATTTTGGCAAAGTTAACAAAAAAGGTAAACCACAGATGATTTACCTTCTTTTATTATTTTATTATAATAAATTTAGCTTTTAACCTTGTCCACTACTGCTTTAAAAGCTTCTGGGTGGTTCATCGCTAGGTCAGCAAGTACTTTTCTGTTTAATGCAATACCTTTTTTAGATATACCTCCCATAAATGTAGAATAACTCATGCCGTGTTCTCTAACACCAGCGTTAATTCTTTGAATCCATAGTGAGCGGAAGTTTCTTTTCTTTTGTTTACGTCCAATGTATGCATACTGCATTGCTTTTTCAACTGCATTTTTTGCAACTGTATGGACATTTTTTCTACGGCCGAAGTAACCTTTTGCGGCTTTAATAACCTTCTTTCTTCTAGCCTTTGCTGCGACAGCATTTACCGATCTTGGCATAATTTAATAGTTTTTAGTAGTTAGCGCCTCATTGAGAACTTTTGAGCTAAATACTTGGTTAATAATTGTTAATTATAGACACAATTGTTGTTTGATGTTTTTAACATCAGACTCATGTACTAATCCAGTTTGAGTTAAGTTACGCTTTTGTTTAGTCTCTTTCTTTGTTAAGATGTGACTTTTAAAAGCATGCTTTCTCTTGATTTTACCAGTACCAGTAAGCTTAAATCGCTTTTTAGCACTAGATTTTGTTTTCATTTTTGGCATGATAAATCCGTTTAATTTGGTTTTACTTCTTCTTTTTAGGAGCGATGAACATTGTCATTCGCTTTCCTTCTAATTTTGGCATTTGTTCTACAACACCATAGTCTTCTAAAGCTTGAGCAAATTTTAATAATAAAATTTCACCTTTTTCTTTGAAGACTATGCTTCGTCCTCTAAAAAATACAAAAGCTTTCACTTTTGAGCCTTCTTCTAAGAACTTTAATGCATGTTTTGTTTTAAAAGCAAGGTCATGATCTTCTGTATTAGGACCGAAACGAATTTCTTTAATTACAGTTTTCGATGCGTTTGCTTTTATTATTTTTTGCTTCTTCTTTTGATCGTATAAAAACTTCTTATAGTCAATAATTTTACAAACAGGAGGGTTAGCTTTTGGAGAAATTTCAACTAAATCTAATCCCATCTCGTCAGCTATATTCAATGCTTTTGATATAGGAAAAATTCCAGACTCTATGCCTTCGCCTACTAATCTGACCTCAGGAGCAGTGATAAATTTGTTGATTTTATGTTCTGCTTCTGTTTTTCTTCTAAAGTTGTTATTTCTTCTTCTTATTGCGATTGTACTCTGTTTTTGTTATTTATTCTATTTAAAGTTTCTTATCAAATTATCAATTTCTTCGTTGATGATGTTGATGAATTGTTCAATTTTCATACTTCCCAAATCTTCACCACCGTGCCTTCTAACAGATACTGTCTGATTTTCTTTTTCCTTTTCACCAACAATTAACATAAATGGTGATTTACTCATTTCAGCATCTCTTATCTTGCGACCGGCTTTTTCAGCTCTTTCGTCAACGAGGGCGCGAATATCGGAATTATTTAGCAGATTTAAAATATTTTCAGCGTAATCGTGATATTTTTCACTAATCGGCAAAATCATAACTTGATTTGGAGTAAGCCAAAGTGGGAAATTACCTGCGCAATGTTCTAGCAATACAGACACAAACCTTTCCATTGAACCGAAAGGCGCTCTATGTATCATTACAGGTCTGTGGGTTTGGTTATCAGAGCCCATGTATTCTAATTCAAAACGTTCAGGTAGATTATAGTCTACTTGAATTGTTCCTAATTGCCATTTTCTTCCTAGAGCATCTTTAACCATAAAGTCTAGCTTTGGACCATAAAATGCAGCTTCTCCATATTCGATAACTGTATCAATACCTTTTTCCTCGGTAGCTTCTAAAATGGCTTTTTCAGCTTTTTCCCAATTTTCTGTTGAGCCTATGTATTTTTCAGGTTGATTGACATCTCTTAATGATATCTGTGCTGTAAACTGTTCAAAGCTTAGTGTCTTGAAAATGTAAAGAACTAAGTCTATAACTTTTATAAATTCTTCCTTGACTTGTTCGGGAGTACAGAAAATATGGGCATCATCTTGTGTAAAGCCTCTTACTCTTGATAATCCATGTAGTTCTCCAGATTGCTCATAACGATATACAGTTCCGAATTCTGCAAATCTTACAGGTAAGTCTTTGTATGAACGGGGTTTTGTTTTGTATATCTCACAATGGTGAGGGCAGTTCATGGGTTTTAATAAAAACTCTTCGCCTTCAGCTGGAGTATTAATAGGTTGGAATGAGTCTGCTCCATATTTTGCATAGTGGCCTGAACAAACGTACAGTTCTTTGCTGCCTATATGTGGCGTAATAACTTGATCATAACCTGCAGATTTTTGCGCTTTTTTGAGGAAGTTTTCTAACCGTTCTCTAAGAGCAGCACCTTTAGGTAGCCACAAGGGGAGTCCTTGTCCAACCTTTTGAGAAAAGGAAAATAATTCCATTTCTTTACCTAGCTTTCTGTGGTCCCTTTGTTTAGCTTGTTCCAAAAGCTCAAGATATGCTGTTAATTCTTTTTGCTTAGGGAAGCTAATTCCATAAATTCGGGTGAGTTGTTTGTTGTTTTCGTCACCTCTCCAGTAGGCTCCTGCAATGTTTAATAGCTTTGTGGACTTTATAAATGAAGTGTTTGGAATATGTGGCCCTCTACATAAATCGGTAAAATTGCCTTGTGTGTAAAAAGTAATATTGCCATCTTCTAAATCTTCTAAAAGTTCGAGCTTATACTCATCATCTTTTTCTTGGAAATAAGAGATAGCATCTTGTTTAGATATTTCTTTTCTGACGTATTTGTTTTTTTGCCTTGCCAATTCAACCATTTTAGCCTCAATTTTGCTAAAATCATCAGATGATATGGAATATTCGCCAAAATCAACATCGTAATAGAAGCCGTTTTCAATTGCTGGTCCAATAGCGAGTTTAATACCTGGATATAGCGCTTCAAGAGCTTCTGCCATTAAGTGTGCAGAAGAATGCCACATGGTTTGTTTTCCTAGGCCATCGTTCCAAGTGAGTAGTTTAAATTCACAATCTTTTTCAATTGGACGATTAGCATCCCAAACTTCATCATCTATCTGGCAAGCAAGAACATTTCTCGCTAGTCCTTCACTGATACTTTTAGCAATATCCATGCCTGTAGTACCTTTTTCAACCTGTCTTGTGGCTCCGTCTGGAAGTGTAATTTGTATCATAAAATAAATCTATACTCTAATCTAGAGTCTGCAAATATAATCAAATGAATATATTTCTGAGTGATTGGTATTTTTTAAACTTGAATAACTCCTGGGTTATAAGTTTCGGTAATTGGCGAGTTATTTGCTGCTTCAATTCCCATTGATATAACTTTTCTAGTATCTCTTGGGTCTATGATAGCATCAATCCAAAGTCTTGATGCGGCATAGTAGGGTGAGGTCTGACGGTCGTATCGATCAGTAATAGTTTTAAGTAATTCTTCTTCTTTGTTTTTATTGATTTTTTGGCCTTGTTTTTTGAATGATGATTTTTCTATTTGCAACAATACTTTTGCAGCTTGTTCGCCTCCCATAACGGCCATTTTTGCACTCGGCCATGCTACGATTAATCTAGGGTCAAAGGCCTTGCCACACATAGCGTAATTTCCGGCTCCATAAGAATTGCCCATTATAATGGTGAATTTTGGAACTACAGAATTACTCATAGCATTGATCATTTTAGCACCATCTTTTATGATGCCTGAGTGTTCTGAACGTGAGCCAACCATAAAGCCAGTTACATCTTGTAAAAAGACTAGTGGTATTTTCTTTTGATTGCAATTGGCAATGAAACGGGTTGCTTTATCTGCAGAATCGGAGTAGATGACACCACCAAACTGCATTTCACCTTTTTTACTTTTAACGATTTTTCTTTGATTGGCAATGATGCCTACTGCCCAGCCATCAACTCTAGCATATCCACAAACTATAGTTTCTCCATATCCTTTTTTGTATTCTTCAAAGTCGGAATTGTCAACCAAACGCTCAATGACTTCCATTGTGTTATAGGGTTTATCTCTATTGGCAGGTAAGACGCCTATGATTTCATTTTTATCCTTTTTAGGTTCTACGGTTTCAATTCTGTTAAAGCCTGCTTTTTCAAAATCTCCAATTTTACTGAAGATGTTTTGTATGGTTTTAAGACAATCTTCATCGCTTTCTGACTTATAATCCGTAACACCAGAAATTTCACAATGTGTTTGTGCACCACCTAGTGTTTCATTGTCAATATCTTCTCCTATGGCAGCCTTTACAAGATAGCTTCCAGCCAGAAAAATAGTTCCTGTTTTATTGACTATCAATGCTTCATCACTCATTATTGGAAGGTAGGCTCCACCTGCTACGCACGATCCCATTACAGCAGATATTTGTGTGATGCCCATAGATGACATCTTAGCATTATTTCTAAAAATTCTACCAAAGTGTTCTTTGTCAGGAAATATTTCATCTTGTAACGGTAAAAAGACACCGGCACTATCTACCAAATAAATAATGGGTAACTTATTTTCCATGGCAATCTCTTGAGCACGTAAATTTTTCTTGGCAGTGATTGGAAACCACGCACCTGCTTTTACAGTAGCGTCATTGGCGACTACAATGCATTGTTTTTTGCTAACATAGCCGATAACAATAACCACCCCTCCTGAAGGGCAGCCGCCATATTCTTCATACATATCATCGCCCACAAAAGCTCCAATTTCTATGGATTCACTGTCGTCATCAAGAAGGAAGTCTATCCTTTCTCTAGCAGTTAGTTTTCCTTGTTCGTGCTGTTTTTTTATTTTGGACTTACCACCACCAAGCGAAACCTTATCGAACTTTTGAGTCATTTCTGAAATCAAAAGCCTCATTTTATCTTCGTTTTTATTAAATTCTAAATCCATAAGACATTAATAATTTTTCAGCGGTTAATAGTTTCAAGATAAGCCTTACTGTTATTCCCCTCGTTAAAAAGTAGGTCTAATATACTGAGATTAGAAATAAAGCCGAATTTATTTTCAAAAACTTGCATGTATCTCGGAGGTTCAATATTGTCAAAGTTATGCATTCTTTTGTCCACATAATCCGAATTGTCAATATAAGATTCGCTTAAATTGAATGCTGTTGAAATTCCAATTTTAGAGCAAACGAAGGTCATCATTTCTAAATTAAGGTCTATTAAGAAGGTATGTTTTTTTTGAAATAAGGTCTGAAGTTCATCTTCGAAATATTCAAAAAATGGAGAAGAACGATAAGCACTTGTTAAACTTTCCCAATGTTCCTTTTGCCAGTGGTAATCGTAATTTATTTTAATGTCTTTGAATAGTGTTTTTGAACTGTTTTTTCTAAACTTAGGTACCGTTAGTGTTAATGGTCCATTAGCACCATATATTTTGCATCGTGTTCTTAGACTCTGTTTGACGAAATAATCATTGACTTCTATCAAGTATTCATGTGAAATTAGGTTAGAGAAATACTCAATTGAACCAAAATAGGGGCAGGGTAGAAGTGTTGGTTTAATGGACTGCATTGAATAACCTATTCCATCGGATTTTATTAATTCCTTTTTTATTCTTATCCCAACTCATCCAAATGAAAAGCGCTTTACCTACTACGTGATCTTCTGGAACAAAACCCCAGTATCTAGAGTCTAAGGAGTTGTGTCTGTTGTCTCCCATCATCCAATAATAATCCATTTGGAAAGTATAGCTATTGCTCAAGTTACCGTTTATGTAAATATTATTTTCAACAATTTCAAGAGTGTTCTTTTCATAGATTTCTATAACCCTCCTGTAGGTTTCAATGTTTTGAGTGTCAATACTTACGGTTACGCCTTTGGCAGGAATGGTAAGAGGTCCAAAATTATCTAGGTTCCAATTGAATTTATCTTCTGGAAATATCAATTCTGATGAATTTAATTTAACGCCTTTTTCAGCAACTATTTTTTCTACTTTTCTGACGTATGTAAAGCGTTTAATAGCTTCCAAGCTGTTATCGTTCAGTATGAGCTCGTAATCACCCTTACTTGAAAGCATCTGTCCCTCATAAATATTGTACTTATTGAGTGTCTTTTGACTAAATAGAGTGCCGTCAGTTTTGACATAGTATCTGAACTGATTTTTCATTTTTTCAGTTTGTGTTTGTGGTTCGCCATTGACATACAAGTCACTGTTTTTTATTTCAATAACATCTCCGGGTAAGCCAACACATCGTTTGATGTAGTTCTCTTTTTTATCTACAGGTCTTTCAGGATATAGCAAATCATCGGTAGGATAATTAAATACTACACAGTCGTTTCTTTCTATTTGACCAAATCCTTTCATTCGGTGGTAGTCCAGCTGTATCCATTTTAGATAGGCAGGAGTACTTTTTGTAAGTGGTAGGGTATGATGAACGAGTGGAAACGATATTGGTGTGTTAGGCACTCTTGGTCCGTAACTTACTTTACTAACAAATAGAAAGTCTCCTATGAGAAGTGATTTTTCCATCGAAGATGTGGGTATGGTGTAGGCTTCAATTAAGAATGTTCTAAGAATTGTAGCTGCTATGACAGCAAAAAGAATAGCATTAAACCAACTTTTGATTTCACTTTTTGGCTTCTTCTTTTTCTTTTCTTTTTTCTTCCAAAATTGCCAATTTATGGTTTCCCAAAACAACACATCACCAACTATTAATGGGAAAAAGTAGAGCCATTCGCCATCAATAAGATATACGAAAATAGACCAAATTATGGTAAATACAATGAACATTACTACTTTGAAAGATTTACCTAAGAGTTGTTTTAATTTTTTCATTTTTAATTGATTTTAAGAATGTCACTCATTGAAAAGCAACCTTTTTTATCTATAATCCATTCTGCTGCAATGAGTGCTCCTTGAGCAAATCCAATTCTATTATGAGCTTGGTGTGTTATGGATATACTATCTATTTCTGATTCATAGTTGACAATGTGAGTACCCGGAACATTTTCAGTTCTTTCACTTTCTATATCTATGATGTTGGGTATTTGTGATTGCAAACTTAGGGCTGTGCCACTAGGCATATCCAATTTTTCAGTATGGTGAATTTCTTTGATTGATGCTTTGTATTCAGTCTGATTTTGCATCAGTTGAGATAGCTTTTTATTCAATTCAAAAAAAAGATTTACTCCAATACTAAAGTTTGAGGCATAAAGAAATCCTGTTGCTTTTTCTTTTGCTATTTGCTTTACATTGTCAAGATTTTCTAACCACGCTGTTGTTCCTGAAACCACATGTATTCCTTGAGTTAAAACATATTTGATGTTGTGGTATGCACTATTAGGAGTGCTAAAATCTATAGCCACATCGGTGCTTGAAAAGTCCTGATTTTCTATTGGATTACTACTATTAACAATTACAGAGATGCGGTGTCCTTTTTCTAGAGCAATTTGCTCTATTAATTGTCCCATTTTG
The DNA here is from genome assembly GCA_964003875.1 of uncultured Flavobacteriales bacterium. Classification (GTDB taxonomy): domain Bacteria; phylum Bacteroidota; class Bacteroidia; order Flavobacteriales; family UBA7312; genus UBA8444. Next base: position 22,668 of record CAXFLH010000011.1, read on the forward strand.
CCATAACCAATAAGTGCAATATTCATACGGTCAAAGTTAAAAATTCATTTTTAATGATAAAATGGGAGTCTTACCATTAGGTGTGTTAATAATCTGAGGGCTAGTTTCTAGGCTCAAATCTTCGCTAATATCGAAATCGAACAGATGAGCATCTACACTAGCGTCTACTATATTAAGCAAATAAATAGCAGCAGTAATAATATAGGATACATCTCTATTTCTTTCATAATAATCAACAATAGTCAAGAGTTGGCTATCATTATACACGTCAATATATTCGTCAGTACCACCATTTGAACGACTGATGTATGCGTCTTGATAGTTAGTTAGTTTATTCTGATTGTCATAAATGAAATATATACTTGTTGTTAAGGAAGCATAAATAATTGGAACTTTCCAATATTTTTTATTGTAAACTTGCCCTGCACCAGGAAAAACAGCAGAAAGGATAGAAGCTTTATGAGCTGATTTCACATTTTTACCCTCCTCTGATGATTGTCCAAAACCATCAAATGAAAAAAATAGAAGTATGTATAATATTATATTTTTCAATTATAAACCTAGTTGAGATATGATTTGGTGTAAATCGTCATTTGAATTGAAAGGTATTTCTATTTTTCCTTTTCCGCTTTTAGATACTTTTAATTTGACATCTTTTCCTATTTTTTTACTGATGTCATTAGCTAATTTTTGATGCTCAAAGCTTGGTAACGTTTTGCTTCTGTTTCTAGATGTTTTAGTGTATGAGCTATCTCCAAAGTCTTTAACGATTTGTTCTATTTCTCTAACAGTAAAACCGTTATTTAAGGCATCTCTAAAAATATTGATTTGAGTATCTTGATTTTTGACGTTTACTAATGCTCTTGCATGTCCCATACTAATACTTTCATCTCTCAAAGCAGCCAATATTTCAGCAGGCAACTTCAATAGTCTAAGGTAATTCGTTATGGTAGACCGTTTTTTACCTACTCTTTCGCTCATTTTTTCTTGAGTCAGTTTGCACTCGTCTATTAGCCTTTGATAGCTTAGAGCAATTTCAACGGGGTTAAGTTGTTCTCTTTGGATATTCTCTACCAATGCCATTTCTAACATAGCTTGGTCGTTGGCAATCCTAACATATACAGGCACTGTCTTCAATCCCGCTAACTGTGAAGCTCTAAACCTTCTTTCACCAGAAATTAATTGGAATTTATCGTAGCCTAATTTTCTAACGGTTAAGGGCTGAATTATACCCAATTCTTTGATAGAAATTGCTAATTCTTGTAAGGCATCTTGATCAAAATCTGTTCTGGGTTGAAAAGGATTGACTTCGATTTGCTCTATTTTAATTTCAGAAACCGAACCCACAACTTGATTGGTATCAGAAATGCTTTCATTGGTTGTGATGTCTGTGTCTGGATTCTTAAGTAATGCGGATAGACCTTTTCCTAGTGCACGTTTTTTTTCTGCCATTTTATTGATTTTGAAGTGCTGTTTTATTCTTTTCTAAGAGTTCTTTTGCTAGATTTAAGTAATTGATAGCGCCTTTACTATTAGCATCATGCATAATAATAGTTTGTCCAAAACTTGGCGCTTCACTTAAT
>CAXFLH010000012.1:0-23726 GCA_964003875.1 uncultured Flavobacteriales bacterium
TCTTTGACTAAGGATAGGCTGGTCTTTTTGATTTTCTGGAAATACTATAAGTAGGTAATTTCCTGAAAGGGTAGGTTTTAAATTAGCACTAGGTATCACAGTTTGGTAGTGGATGTAATTTTGTATGGTGTTAAATGAAAATTGATAATCTGTAATGGGCTCTTCGTAAAAACCTTCCAAGTATTCACTTTCCATGAGTTCGGAAGGCGTCCAGTCGGCATTACAATGAATTAGGGTGTAGGCGTAGTTTTGTGGGTTGCTAGAAAGATCATCAAAAGAGAGCAGAAGACTGTCTTTAAAGGATAGGTGTATGAGTGGATTTCCCATTTCAAAACGTAGGGGATGTAGCTGTACACTGTGAATTGAAGGGTTGTAAATGGCATTCTCATAGCGTAAGGTATTTACTAACGTAAGGTCTTGGCTAATCGTTTCATCTAATTCTGTTTCATCAATTACCAAAATTTCAGAGCTTTCATCATCATAAAAAGATTCGTCAAATTGTACTGTTTTTTTAGAGCCTCCGCATGAAAAAAGTAAGCCGCAAAATAATAATGATACTGTTAAAGTATTTTTCAAAGTCTTATTTTTTATTATTTACTACTTTTTTACTCATTTATTACCACTTTTTCAAGCAAGAAAGCCCACTCTTATTTAGAATCATTATAAATTAAAAATTCTTATTGAAATGTGATGCATTTAGTTTGCTACAAATGTATATTTTTGCGAGCGAAAATCACAATTTTTTACAAAAAGAGATGTCAAAAGATATCAGATTAAAAAAAGGCCTTAACATCAACCTACAAGGGGAGGCCGATAAAGTTTACGCCAGTATTCCTCAATCACAAAACTTTAGTATTAAACCAACAGACTTTCACGCTCTGACACCCAAAATGGTTGTCAAAGAGGGAGATAAAGTCAAAGCTGGTTCTTGCTTGTTCTTCGATAAGTATGACGAACGTATTCGTTTTTCATCGCCTGTAAGTGGTGAAGTGACAGAAATTGTTCGTGGTGCTAAGCGTAGAATTATGGAGGTTAAAATTGCTGCCGATTCAGAAGTTAGTTACGAAAGTTTTTCACTAGATGCTAATGCTTCTAGAGAGCAAATTATCAAAGGCTTATTGGATAGTGGCGTTTGGCCATTTATTCGTCAAAAGCCATTTGATACGATTGCTAACCCTTCGGACAATCCTAAAGCTATATTTATTTCTACATTTGATACTGCTCCTTTAGCACCAGATAACGATTTCGTTTTACATGGTTTAGACAAGGAGTTCCAAGTGGGAATAGAGGTTATTAAGAAATTGACAGACGGCAAGGTACACCTCAATGTTGATGGTAATACTAATCCATCCAAAGTATTTACAGATTGTAAGGGGGTGGAAATAAACAAAATTTCTGGCCCACACCCAGCAGGTAATGTCGGTGTGCAAGTTCATCACATAGACCCTATTAACAAAGGCGATGTAGTTTGGTATTTGTATCCCCAAGATGTTCTAACTATTGCACGTTTGTTTACTGATGGTAAATACGATGTATCCCGAATGGTAGCTTTGACTGGTTCTCAAGTTGAAAGACCACGTTATTACAGAACAATTTCTGGCGCATCTATCTCCAATATGATATCTGAAAATTCCATTAAAGATGGTAGCAACCGATTTATTAGTGGTAATGTGCTTACTGGTACTCAAATTTCTGCTGACGGTTGTGTTGGCTTTTACGATTCTCAGATAACTGTAATTCCTGAGGGTAATGAGCAAGAATTTTTAGGTTGGATTGCTCCAGGTCTACAAAAATTCTCGATGTCTAAGTCGTATTTTTCGTGGTTAACACCAGCTAAGAAATACAATTTGAATACAAACTACAATGGTGAAGAAAGAGCTTATGTAGTTACGGGGCAGTACGAAAAAGTCTTACCTATGGATGTTTATCCTATGCAGCTTATCAAAGCGTGTATGATTGAAGATATCGATTCTATGGAGCAATTGGGTATCTATGAAGTGTCTGCAGAAGACATGGCGCTTTGCGAATTTGTATGTACTTCTAAAATAGAAGTTCAAAGTATTATTCGTGAAGGCTTAGATTTGGTTAAAAAAGAATGTAGTTAGAATTATTTACTATGAAATTATTTAAAAATTTATTGGGTTCGGTAAAACCTCACTTTGAAAAAGGTGGAAAACTTGAAAAATTGTATCCCGCATACGATGCTTTTGAGACGTTTTTGTTTGTGCCAGACCATACTACTCACAAAGGTGCTCACGTAAGAGATGCTATTGATTTGAAACGTACCATGTTTATGGTAATAGTAGCCTTAATTCCATGTTTATTATTCGGGATGTGGAATGTTGGTTATCAATACCACCTTGCTATTGGAGAGACTGCTACATTAGTTGAGAATTTTATTTTCGGATTTTGGAAGTTTTTACCCCTCATTATTGTTTCCTATGCAGTAGGATTAGCTGTTGAATTTGCTTTCGCTATTTATCGAGGTCACTCTGTCAACGAAGGTTATTTGGTAACAGGATTATTAATTCCTCTTACTATGCCTATTGATGTGCCACTATGGATGTTAGCCATTTCAGTCATCTTCGCTGTTGTAATAGGAAAGGAAGTGTTTGGTGGTACAGGTATGAATATTTTAAATCCAGCACTTACTGCTAGAGCGTTTTTATTCTTTGCTTACCCAATATATATGTCGGGAGATAAAGTATGGGTTCACAATGCAATGGTTGATGGTCATTCAGGTTCTACTATCTTGGGAGAGTTAGCGGCATCTGCTAATTGGCAATCCTTATCGTTCAATCAGTTTGATATGATGATGGGAACTATTCCTGGTTCAGTAGGTGAGACTTCATTCATTGCTATTATGATAGGTGCTATTATACTTACAGCTACAGGAATTGGGAGTTGGAGAATTATCCTTTCTACTTTTGTTGGAGGTTTTGTTATGGCAACACTATTTAATATGTGGGGCGCTAACGAATTGATGGCAACACCTGCTGAGATTCACTTAATCATAGGAAGTTTTGCTTTTGGTGCTGTTTTTATGGCAACAGACCCTGTGACAGGTTCACAAACCAATAGAGGAAAATATATATACGGATTTCTAATCGGTGTATTTGCCATAGTTATTCGTGTATTTAACCCAGCATATCCTGAGGGAATGATGTTGGCAATTCTATTAATGAACATCTTTGCACCATTAGTAGATCATTACGTAATTCAAGCAAATATTAAAAGAAGATTTAAACGAGCTAACGCTTAATATTATGGATGTAAATAAAAATTCCTACACTTTTGGTTTTGCGGCAATAATGGTTGTTTTGGTAGCTACCTTGCTATCTGCTGCTGCTATTAGCCTAAAACCATTTCAAGACAAAAATATAGAGTCGGAAAAGAAACAGAATATACTTTCTACAGTCGGTATAGAAGTTAGTCGTGAAGATGCTGCAACTGCTTACGAGAAAAACATCGTCAATAGCTATGTTCTGAATAACAAAGGAGAAGAAGTAGAAGGGGACGCTTTTACGGTTGATTTGGGAGTTGAACTCAAAAAGTCAGCCGACCAACAATTACTTCCTGTTTTCGAAAGCCAACAAGATGGTGAAAAGATTTATATTCTTCCAATGAGAGGTAAAGGTCTATGGGGTCCAATCTGGGGTTTTGTAGCTCTTAAAGAAGATATGAGTACTATTTCTGGTGCGGTCTTTGATCATAAATCAGAAACTCCAGGTCTAGGAGCAGAAATTTCGTTAGGTTGGTTTCAAGAGCCGTTTATTGGAAAAACAATTTTTGAAGGAACGGAGTTAGTTTCTATCAAGGTTGTCAAGGGTGGTGCTGAAGAAGGTGATATGCACGCTGTTGATGGTATTTCGGGAGGTACGATAACTGCTGATGGTGTAACTGATATGTTAGCTGAGCGTTTTGGTCAGTATTTACCATTCTTCAATAAAAAAATGTCTGGAATGATAGAATTGCCAACAGACTCTTTAGTAGTAGATAGTACAATGGCATTTAATTTAAATACTATACAATAATGAGCGATAAGAAAGAAGCTTTGTTTTCTAAGAAAAATAAAAAACTTTTAATAGACCCTTTGAACGATAACAACCCTGTTACTACTCAAGTATTAGGTATTTGTTCTGCTTTAGCAATTACGGTTCAGTTGAAACCAGCTATAGTAATGGCTATTTCAGTTTTGGTGGTGATGTCAGTTGCCAATGTAGTGGTATCCCTAATGAGGAATTTAATTCCATCAAGAATTAGAATTATTGTACAGTTAGTAGTTATTGCTGCTCTAGTAATTTTAGTGGACCAAGTGCTTAAAGCCTTTGTCTACGATGTAAGTAAGGAACTGTCCGTATTTGTTGGACTTATCATCACCAATTGTATTATTATGGGTCGTCTTGAAGCTTTTGCTTTAGGAAACCGCCCTTGGAAATCATTTTTAGATGGTTTAGGTAACGCCTTTGGTTATGGTTGGATACTTATTGCCGTAGCATTCTTTAGAGAATTGCTTGGTGCTGGTACACTTTTTGGTTATCCAGTACTTGAAAAAATGGGACTTTACGAAATGGGTTACGAAAACAATGGTATGATGATTTTACCTCCTATGGCACTTATTACAGTAGGTATAATTATCTGGATACAAAGAATGAAAAATAGAGATTTAATCGAATCTTAATATTGATACTATGCAAGAATTAGCAAATATATTTATAAAGTCGATATTCATCGACAATATGATATTCGCCTACTTTTTAGGAATGTGTTCCTATTTGGCAGTATCCAAAACAGTAAAAACATCAGTTGGTATGGGCTTTGCCGTCATCTTTGTATTGGGCTTTACCATTCCTATCAACTATTTATTAGAAAATTTCATTTTGAAACAAGGGGCTTTGGTTTGGCTTAGCGAATCTTTCGTTGATGTAGACCTAAGCTTTTTGAGTTTTATTATGTTCATAGCTATCATTGCTTCTATGGTTCAATTAGTAGAGATGATTGTAGAGAAGTTTTCTCCAGCTTTATATGGCTCTTTAGGTATTTTTCTGCCACTTATAGCCGTTAACTGTGCTATTCTGGGTGGTTCATTATTTATGCAAGAAAGAGCGTACACCAGTATTGTAGAAGCTACAGTATTTGGTCTAGGGTCTGGAATTGGTTGGTTTTTAGCTATTGTAGCTATTGCCGCTATCCGTGAAAAAATACGTTATTCTCATGTACCTGCTCCATTAAGAGGTCTAGGTATCACCTTTATTATTACAGGTCTTATGGGTATTGCGTTTATGAGCTTTATGGGAATCAAATTATAATTCGTTTAGAACAAACACACAAATGATAATATTAAGTACAACAACAATAGTTTCAAGTATAGCCATTTTTTTATTGGTAATATTCGCCTTGGTTGGCATTCTTTTATTTGCCAAAGCCAAGCTGATGCCATCTGGAAAAGTTAAAATTACCATCAATGGAGAAAAAGAGATAGAAGTCGATGGAGGTTCTACTTTACTTAACACCTTAAGTAATGAAGGTATATTCTTACCGTCTGCTTGTGGTGGTGGTGGTACCTGTATTCAGTGTACTTGCCAAGTGCATAATGGTGGTGGTAGTATCTTACCTACTGAAGAACCACACTTTTCTAAAAAAGAAATTGCAGACAACTACCGTTTAGGATGTCAGGTTAAGGTAAAAGAGGATATGGAAATATCTATTCCTGAAGAAGTATTTGGTGTAAAGAAATGGGAAGCTACAGTTGTTTCTAACTATAATGTTGCTTCTTTCATTAAGGAGTTTATTGTAGAAATTCCTGAGGATATGCCCTACGAAGCAGGTGGATACATACAAATTGAAATTCCTGATTGTGAAATCAATTATGCCGATATAGATATTACGGCTCACCCCGATGAACACGATGAGGCAGAAAAATTCAAATTGGAGTGGGATAAATTCGGTTTATGGTCACTTAAGATGAAGAATGACGAAGAAGTTGTTCGAGCATACTCTATGGCCTCTTACCCTGCTGAAGGAAGACGTGTTATGTTAAACGTTCGTGTTGCTACACCGCCTTGGGACAGAGCAAAAAATACATGGGCTGACGTTAATCCTGGTGTAGCTTCTTCTTACATCTTTAGCAGAAAAGCAGGAGATAAGGTTACTATTTCAGGGCCTTACGGTGAATTTTTCATCAATAATTCTGAAGCTGAGATGCTTTATATCGGTGGTGGAGCAGGAATGGCACCAATGCGATCACATCTTTATGAGTTATTCAAAACTTTGAAGACTGGTAGAAAAGTAAGTTATTGGTACGGCGGTAGGTCAAAGAGAGAGTTATTCTACTTGGATCACTTTTACAGTTTAGAAAAAGAATTTTCAAACTTTAATTTCGAAATTGTTTTGTCTGAGCCATTAGAAGAAGATGATTGGACGCCTAAGAAAGATTTAGACGATAAGGAAGGTGATGGTTTTGTTGGTTTTGTACACCAAGCTGTAATTGATCAATACTTAACCAAACACGAAGCACCAGAAGATATAGAATTGTATTTCTGTGGACCACCACTTATGAACCAAGCTGTCTTAAAGATGGCTGACGATTGGGGTATTCCTGATGAAAACGTTCGTTTTGACGATTTTGGTGGTTAAAATAATTTACCATTTAAAAAAAACCTCACTCAAATAAGTGAGGTTTTTTTCTTTATCACTTAGTTCTTTAAACTATTACTATAGGTCTTAATCCAATCCTCAACACTTATTTTTTTACATAGTTTGGCAATTAAATTATAAGGTATTTCATCTAAATACTTAAGTCTAACACAACTTTTCCCCATATCTAGCTTCCTTTTACAATGCTTAGCATATTCTTCTGTCCACCATTTGTATAGTTTTGTGTCGGCGTATATTCCCATATGATATAGTCCAATAAAGTTTTTTTGTGAGGCTATGCTCATAAAAGGTAATGGCAGGTGAGGACTAACATGATAACCCTGAGGATAAATAGAATGAGGCACCACCCAACTAGGCATTCCATAGCCCAAACGTTCTTCAAAACCATTAGGAAGATTAGCATTAATAATGGCTCTTATTTTATTCATTACTTCCTTTCTTTCTTCAGGAATTTTATCAAAATAATCGTCTACTGAAATAGCATCAATTTTCATAACTTATATTTTAAATTCTATGAAACAAATGTATAATTTTGTGTAATGAGATACTTGATTTTTATTGTTTGTTTATTTTTTGGCTGTAAAGGACTAGATAGTTCTAGAAGTTTGATTCATAATGTTGGTTTTGCTCAAGGTACTTCTTACAGTATCAAATACATGAGCTCAGAGGATTATCATCATGAAATAGACAGTCTTCTTACAGTTATTGATAATTCATTATCTACTTACAATACCAACTCTTTATTAAGTCAATTAAATTCAGGTGATACTAGCCTATTGTTAGACACCCATTTTGTACGTGTTTTTAAAGCCTCTCAGCATATTTCTTTACTCAGCGATGGATTATTTGATTGTACTGTTGCACCATTAGTTGAGGCTTGGGGGTTTGGCCCTGATGACAGACAAGAGGTCGATTCTTTATACATAGCCACTTTATTACAACAGGTCGGTTATCAGGATTTATGGCTTAGAGGAGATAGCTTACTTTCTAATCCACAACAAAAAACTATGGATTTTAATGCCCTTGCTCAAGGTTATACAGTAGATGTCATTGCTGAGCTTTTGGATTCACATTTAGTTTTTGACTATCTAATTGAATTGGGTGGAGAACTTAGAGCAAAAGGGCTCAATTCTAGAAACAAAAAATGGAGAGTAGGTATAGACAAACCCTCTAATGAGATTGATGTAAATGACCGCTTTCAAATAATATTAAACCTTCACAATAAATCATTAGCAACTTCAGGTAATTACAGAAACTTTTACGAAAAAGATGGTCAAATATATTCTCATACTATCAACCCTAAAACAGCCTATCCTGTTCAGCATTCTCTATTAAGTGTTACTGTAATTGCAAATGATTGTATGACGGCAGATGCTTATGCCACTACTTTTATGGTAATGGGAGTGGAGCAGACGAAAGACTTTTTAAGTAAACACCCCAATTTAGAGGCTTTTTTAATATTTACTGATGCTGATAAAAGCTGGGAGAATTGGTCTACAGAAGGTTTTAAATCACTAGTGACTAACTAGCCACTTCTTCTTTTTTGCACATTTCGTCAGGGCTAGCACCACAAAATCCACAATTTTCTCCTTCTTTGTTTAGGAATGGGCTGTTACTGGCACAAGTACCAGAAAATTTACCGTCTTTTTTGACGAGTATCTTAATGGCTATTCCTGCAAAACCTATAGCTAATAATGCTATTGCTAATAAAACGACTTTCATACAAAATTCAATAGGTTGCAAAGGTATGAAATTGTTATACTACTTTTGCTAAAAATTTTATTTATGGACGCACGGCTTGTAGCTTTTGAAAGATTATTGAATATAATGGACGATTTAAGGGCTAAATGTCCTTGGGACATGAAGCAAACTATTGATAGTTTACGTTACTTGACCCTAGAGGAGGTTTATGAATTGTCTGATGCCATTGTAGATGGTGATATGCAAGAAATTAAAAAAGAATTGGGAGACATTATGTTACATCTTGTTTTTTATTCTAAGATAGCTTCAGAAACAAATACCTTCGATATTACAGATGTGCTTAATGGTGTTTGTGAAAAGTTGATTCATCGCCATCCTCACATATATGGAGATGTTGAAGTAGCCGATGAGGCAGAGGTGAAAGCCAATTGGGAAAAGTTAAAGCTAAAAGAAGGTAAGACTTCTGTTTTAGAAGGAGTGCCTAAGTCTTTACCAGCTATGGTCAAGTCTATTCGAATTCAAGAAAAAGCTCGTGGTGTTGGTTTCGATTGGGACGATAGACAGCAAGTGTGGGATAAGGTGCAAGAGGAATTAATGGAGCTAAAAACCGAAGTGGATAAAGGCGATGAGCAGAAGACTACTGAAGAATTTGGTGACTTAATTTTTTCACTCATTAATTATGCTCGTTTTGTGAATGTAAATCCTGAGGATGCTTTAGAAAAAACTAACAAAAAATTTATTCAGCGCTTTCAATACATGGAAAAACAAATAAAAGCTAAAGGACAAGAGCTATCAGATTTAACTTTGAAAGAGATGGATGTGTATTGGAATGAGGCTAAAACTATTTAGGTGCTTTTTTGAGTAGGTAAAGTCCTAAACTTGCAAATAGCAAATTGGGAATCCATACGGCAATGATAGGAGACAAGTCGCCATTAGTTGCAAATGTTGTAGAAACTTGCATAAAAAGTATGTAAGCAAAACTAATAAGCAGTCCTAGCCCTAGATGCAAACCAATTCCTCCTCTAACTTTTCGTGATGCCATAGCCACAGCAACAATGGTAAGTATGAGTGTTGCAAAGGGATAAGCAAAACGTTTTTGTTGCTCGATGATATGAAAGACTAAATTTTTAGAGCCTTTCATGCGTTCTTCCTTGATATAATCGTTAAGCTGAAACATATTCATAGTTTCTACCATACTTCGCCTTACGTTAAAATCATTAGGGTGCAGATTAATCGTTAAAACTAAGGTATCACCTTCGATTATTTCTTCATTTAAATGGTCTATCTTACGAATGAAATAGTTGTGAACCGTCCAATTTTCTGTAGTTTCATTCCATTTAATATAATTGCAAAACAACTTTTCTTGGAGTTCGTTATTTTCAAATTGTTCCATTGAAAATTTATAGCCAATATTTCGTTTGGTATTATAAGATTGCATGTAGATAAACTGACCAGGTTTTATTTGCATATGTATGTCCTTATCTCTGTTTTTGTAAGGGTTTTTTATGTAGGTGTTTTCAAATTCTAAGCGTTCACTATTGGCAGGAGGAATAATGAAGTTGCTAAGTGTAAATGATAGGACAGCTAATAATCCAGCAGATAACATAAAAGGTCGTAAAAACCTATTGAAGCTTATACCACTGCTTAAAATGGAGATAACTTCTGTATTATTAGCCATTTTAGAGGTGAAAAAGATGACAGCAACAAAAGTGAATAAAGGACTGAAAAGGTTGCCAAAGTAGGGGATAAAATTGAGGTAATAGTCGAATATAATCCCTCTTAGTGGAGCATCTTTTTCTATAAAATCATCTATCTTTTCGGAGATATCAAATACCACAACGATTAGTAATATCAGTGATATAGAGAAGAAAAACGTCCCTAAAAACTTTTTAACGATATACCAATCTAACTTTTGCATTTACAAACGTCTGTCTAGTTTTTTAACCATTTTATTTTTCCATAAAGTAAATGTTCCTGCCGCCAAATGTTCTTTAGCTTGTTCCATTAACCATAGGTAAAAACGAATATTGTGTAAAGTTGTTATTTGTTTGCCCAACATTTCGTTGACAGTAAATAAGTGACGCACATAGGCTTTACTATATGAAGAGTCCACATATGAAGTGCCATTTTCATCTATAGGAGAAAAGTCGTCAGCCCATTTTTTATTTTTGATATTGATAGTCCCTTCACTTGTAAATATCATACCATTTCTAGCATTTCTAGTTGGCATAACACAATCGAACATATCTACACCCAAAGCAATGTTTTCTAATAGATTAGTTGGCGTTCCTACACCCATTAGATAGCGGGGCTTATCTTCAGGTAGCACGTTACATACAATTTCTGTCATTTCATACATAAGATCATGAGGTTCGCCCACAGATAAGCCACCTATAGCATTACCTTCTCGCTCAAAAGAGGCTATTTTTTCAGCCGATTGTTTTCTCAAATCTTTATATACACTTCCTTGAACAATAGGAAAAAGGCTTTGTTCAAAGCCATATTTTGCTTCGGTACTATCAAAGCGTTCACAACAACGCTTTAGCCAACGGTGAGTCATGTACATGGATTTTTTAGCGTAGTTATAATCGCAAGGGTAAGGCGTACATTCATCAAATGCCATAATGATATCAGCACCGATAGTTCGCTGAATATCCATCACATTTTCTGGAGTAAAAAGGTGGTAAGAGCCATCTATATGGGATTGAAATTTAACACCTTCTTCCTTAATTTTACGTTTTCCTGACAGAGAATATACTTGATAACCACCACTGTCGGTAAGAATGGGCTTTTGCCAATTCATAAATTGGTGAAGTCCTCCCGCTTTTTCTAATACTTCAAGTCCTGGTCTTAAGTACAAATGGTAAGTGTTACCCAAGATAATTTGTGCTTGAGTATCTTTATCTGCTTCATGCTGATGAACACCCTTAACTGTTGCTGCCGTTCCGACAGGCATAAAAATAGGGGTTTGGATTTTTCCGTGAGCAGTTGTCAGTTCTCCTAAACGTGCTTTTGAGGCACTATCTTTTTTAATCAGCTTGAAATCCATAAATGCAAATTTCGCCAAAGATAGTTAAGTCTTAATAACATCTATTTTATAGGGCATAAAAAAAATTAAATATCCGTATCATTGTAGTCTATGGATATAGCTACTGTATGCTTAGTAATTTTTTCTTTTGTCTTTCTAGTACAATTGTGCTATTATCTTTTTATTTATTTAAAGTTAGCAAGACATAAAGAACAAAAAAAGACCTTTTCTAAAGCCGTTTCTGTTGTTGTGTGTGGTTTCAACGAAGAACAGTACTGGGAGGCTTTAGTGGATAAATTGTTAGACCAAGACTATCCTAATTTTGAAATAGTATTGGTTAATGATCAGTCAACAGACAACACAAAATTTGTATTCAAACAATGGGAAAACCATCCTAAAATAAAACTTGTTGACATAGGAGAAGATATTAAAAAAGGATTGGGTAAAAAGTTTGCCTTAACCTTAGGTATCAAAGCCGCTAAGTATGACTACCTGCTTTTGACTGATGCCGATTGTTATCCTAGAGATAAGGATTGGATTAGTTCTATGGCTCAACATTTTTCTAATAAGACTATTGTGCTTGGATATGGTGCGTATGAAAAGCATAAAGGCTTGTTGAATAAGTTAGTAAGGTTTGATACATTTCAAGTGGCTATGCAGTATTTTTCCTATGCTTTAATCGGCAAAACCTATATGGGTGTAGGTAGAAATTTAGCTTATAAAAAGTCCTTGTTTTTTGATAATAAAGGCTTTGCTACTCACCTGCACTTACCTTCTGGTGATGACGATTTATTTATCAAAGAAGTAGCGACTTCCAATAACACTGCTATAGGCATAGCGCATTCATCGCATACCTTATCTGTTCCAAAAACAACTTGGAAGTCTTGGATAAGACAAAAAAGTAGACACCTTAGCACTGGTGTTTATTACAAGAGTTATCATAAGATAATGTTGGGTTTATGGACACTTAGTCAAGCCTTATTTTGGCTGTTGTTTATGGCTTTGCTGTTTTGGCAACCCTTTCTACATTTTATTATTTCTTTGTTTGTGATACGTTTAGCAGTTCAAATACTGGTGTCTTATTCTATAATGAAAAAACTAGAAGAAAAAGATTTAATTTTTCTGTATCCATTTTTAGAATTACTGTTTATTATTTTTTACTTTATCTTTATAGTCAACAGAATGATAAAAAAGAAAAGGTTTTGGTAAACAAAGAACTTACAGAAAAAGCAAAGGAGGATTTAAAAATCATCGAATTGGCATTGACCAAAGGTGATCCTCGTGCCTACAATACCTTGATGTCTAAATACAGAGACCCCATCTTTTTTATGCTATATGAAAGAGTTAACGATAGAGAACTTGCTAAGGAACTAACCATAGAAGCCTTTGGTAAAGCCTTTAATAAGTTAGATTCTTATACGCCTAATTTTGCGTTTAGCACATGGTTGTTTAGCATTGCCAAAAATAACTGCATTGATTATTTGAGAAAGAAAAAATTACCGACTTATTCTGTAGATGCTATGATAGAACACGATGAAGGTTCACAAACTGCAATAGATATTCCCTATCAGGGTGATGGACCAGAGAAAAAGATGATGAATAAGCAACGTATTCAAATTTTAAGAAACATAGTCGAACAATTAAAACCTAACTATCGTGAATTGGTTAAACTTCGTTACTTTAAAGAATACAGTTATGAAGAAATTTCTGTAGAGTTAGAGATACCAATTGGAACAGTTAAAGCTCAATTATTTCGTTCAAGGGAGCAATTGTTTAAGATTCTTTCTGGTAAAAAAGATACCTTTTAATGGATAATATCATTTTTACACATTTTCCAGATTTAACAGATATTCAAAAAAAGCAATTCTCTGCTCTTTCTGATTTGTATGAGTTTTGGAACACTCAAATAAATGTGGTTTCTAGGAAGGATATGAATGACTTTTTAGAGCGTCACGTTTTACATTCTTTAGGGATAGCCAAAATAATGAAATTCGAAGAAGGTAGTAAGGTGCTAGATGTTGGTACTGGTGGAGGTTTTCCTGGTATTCCCTTGGCTATATTATTTCCTAAGGTAGACTTTTTTTTGGTGGATAGTATTGGTAAAAAAATTAAGGTAGTTCGTGCAGTGGCTGAGGAGTTGGGTTTGAAAAATGTAAGAACAGCTCATGAAAGAGCCGAAAATATCAATGAGAAATTTGATTTTGTAGTGAGCCGAGCGGTAACCCGTATGCCTGCTTTTCTAAAGTGGGTAGAAGACAAATTTTCTCTGGATTGTAACAACACTTTTCCTAATGGTGTTCTTTACCTTAAAGGAGGTGATTTGACCGAAGAAATGAGTCAAGTAACCTATCACCATAATTCGTTTAATCTTTCAGATTATTTTAGCCAAGACTTTTTTGAAACTAAAAAGGTTGTTTATGTACAGATGGTTTAAGCTGTCTTTTTACAGAAATATATAATTTCACCTTTAGGCAAAGCATAACGTTCTACTAACTTGGGGTCTAGGGTATTGATGTAGTCATCTTCAATAACTTCAAAACCAGCTTCACTTAGAATATTGCCATAATCTAAGCCATAAAGTCTTACGTGATCGTCTTGCCAATAGTGTTTCTCTCTTTCTTTAGGATCTGTTATGCTAGGGTCGTCGAAGGTTTTCTCTAGATTAGTGTCGATAGGTACTTGAAAAATTCCCCAACCACCTTTTTTAATCACTCTGTAAAATTCTTTCATCACCTTTCTGTCATCTTGCACATGCTCCAAAACGTGATTACACATAATTACATCAAAGCTATTATCCTCGAAAGGAATATCGTGAACGTCCATTTTTACATCTGCCCAAGGAGAATTTAAATCGGCTGTAGTATAGTCTAAATTTTTTTGATTTTTGAATAGCTTAATAAAGCAGTATTCCGGGGCAATGTGTAAAAATTTTAAATTATCACTAAAGAAATTAGTTTTCTCTTTAAGGTATAACCAAATTAGTCGGTGTCTTTCTAAAGAAATGCTATCTGGTGCTAAGGCATTTTCTCTAGGTATTAGTCTTCCGTATGGAAGTAATTTTCTATAAGTATATCCATTAATAGGGTCTTCGAATTGATTACCTCTCATAAACAGAGAAAATATTCTAAGAAAAAAATGACTGACGTGGTGTAAGTAATGTCGAGGTATTAATCGTGTTACTAAACTTATAATGTATTTCATGGGTTATATTTTGTTCTTAATGGTTGAACTGCATATCAGAGAGTTGCTTATATAAGCCTTCATTTTTCTGAAGCTCTTGATGCGTTCCTTGTTCAATAATTTGTCCATTTTCGAGCACTAATATACAATCTGCACTTTTAATGGTAGAAAGTCGATGTGCGATAACTATAGAAGTTCTTCCTTTCATGAGTACGTCCATGGCTTCTTGTACCAACTTTTCGGATTCAGAATCTAAAGCACTAGTCGCTTCATCTAAAATTAAAATACTAGGATTTTTTAGCAATGCTCTAGCAATGGCTATTCTTTGTCGTTGTCCACCTGAAAGTTGTATGCCTCGCTCACCAACAAGCGTTTCCATTTTTTCAGGGAAATCATTAATGAAGTTAAGAGCATTAGCTTTTTTAGCTGCTTCTTCAATTTCTTGTTCAGAAGCGTCTAATTTACCGTATGCAATATTTTCTTTTATACTACCGCCAAACAATATGATATCTTGAGGAACTATAGCAATTTGCTTTCTTAAAAAGTGTAAGTCGTATTCTTCAATATTTTTTCCATCAATACTAATTTGACCGTATTCTATTTTATAAAATCCAAATATGATAGTGGCTAATGTAGTTTTTCCTGCGCCACTAGGACCTACTAAGGCTATGTTATGACCTTTTTGAACTTCAAAATTTAAATTATTCAATACTTGTACATCTGGTCTATTTGGATAGGCAAAGCTTAAATTATGAAATTTTATATAACCTTTAACAGCATCAGCACTAAATGTTGAATGGATTTCTTCTTTTTCTTCTTCAAGAATATCCATCAAATGTTCTGTTGCTCCAATAGCTTTTTGAAGTTTTGCATAGATGTCGGCCATACCACCTACAGATGCACCAATAAATACCGAGTATAGTATAAACGTAAACAATTCACCAATACTTAGTTCGTTCGAGTTAATCATCAATACGCCATACCAAATAACTGCAACAATAGAGCCAAACAAACAAAAGATGATGAATGAAGCAAAAGCACCACGATAACGACCACCTTTTTTGGCAATTTGCATCACTACATTTGTTTTTTTAGTGTATCGTCCTATTTCAAAAAACTCATTGGTAAATGCTTTAACGTTGGAAATACCTTGTAAAGTTTCTTCTATAATAGTGTTAGATTCAGCTACTTTTTCTTGTACTTGCTTGGAGAATCGTTTAATATATCTTCCAAAAAAGACCGCAGCTAACATCATAGCGGGAATAATAGCTAACATAAACAAGGTCAGTTTGACAGAGGTCAAAGAAAGAAATACAATACCACCTATAATGATGAGAACTTGTCTTAAAAATTCAGCTAAATCGGTAGTAAAAGTCTCTTGTAATAAGGATATGTCAGAGGCAATACGACTATTCAATTCACCAACACGTCTTTTTGAAAAGAAATTCATTGGCAGTTTTATGAGATGAGCATAGGTTTCTTGTCGAATTACTGCTAAAGTTTTTTCAGTAACATTAACAAATAGCACAATTCTGAAATAGGAAAATATAGCTTGTAAGGCAAATAAAACTAAAAGTGCTATTGCTACATGGTTGATATTATTCACTAGCTTATCAGAGGCTGAATCAACAAGATTACCCATTAATGCAGGAAAAATTAATGAGGCTGCAGTAGATAATAACAAGAAGAAAAGTCCGAAGGAAAATTCTAATCTGTAAGGTTTTATGTATTTAAATAAACGGCTAGCGCGTTTAAGTGATGTTTTTTTGTTTTTTGTCATAATATGATTGGCAAATATAATAGTTAAGCATCAAAATTGTCGATTAATTTGCAATTCATTATTTTTGTACTTTACCTACATTGGTCAAACCTTAACAATATCGATTATGTATAAACTAATACTATCATTTTTATTGACTTTCAATTTTTTAATGGCACAAAACATTGAGTCCATTTTTTTAGATTCTGGTAACGAAATACCCTTATTGACTTTTGATAAACCTGCTGATATTGATGAATTATTAAATCAAGAAGTGGTTAAAGGTCAAATGTTCAACTTTGGCAAATTTGTGTTGTGTGATATTTCAAGTTCTGACGATGGTTTATGGACTGAGGTAGATGGGGGTAAGGTTTGGACATTAGCAATATCAGCTAGCGATGCTAAAGGCATTTCATTGTATTATGATGATTTTTGGATACCATCATCCGGAGAGTTATACATTTACAATTCTACACATACCCAAAAAATAGGTCCTTTTACCTCCAAACATAACCATACTTCTGGTCTTTTTGCAACAGAGCTTATTAGTGGCGATATGCTAATTCTTGAGTATTTTCAACCCCACGATGAGTCTTACGATTTAAAATTATCTATTAATCGCTTTGCTTATGCTTACAAAGATATTAGTGGTGGGCAACTAGGAGGTTACAATTCTTCTGATGATTGCCAAGTCAATGCCAATTGCTCCGAAGGTAATGCTTGGGAAAATCAAAAAAAATCTGTATGTAGAATACAAATTGGTTCAGGTTGGAATGTCGGTTTGTGCACAGGTGCATTAGTTAACAACACACTAAATAATTGTACACCTTACGTACTTTCTGCTGATCATTGCTTTAGTGGTGGTGATATTAGTGATAATGGACTAAATCAATCTATTTTTTATTTCAACTACCGTTCGCCAAATTGTAATAATTCAGTACCGATTAATACTCATTCTGTTACTGGTTGTTCTAAGATAGCTAATAGTGGTGGAGAAGGTAATGTTGGTGATCCAGATTTCTTTCTAGTTGAATTGAATAGCGACCCAGATTTTGATCCTTATTTTTCAGGATGGAATAGAAGTAATATAGCTGCAACAAGTGGTGTAAGTGTACATCATCCTTCAGGAGATATAATGAAAATTTCTACTTATACAAATACTCTTTCTACAGCAAGTGGACTTGGTTTTGGAAATGATAACTCTACACATTGGCGTGTTTTTTGGTCTGAAACAGCTAATGGTCACGGTGTAACCGAAGGTGGTTCTTCAGGTTCACCGATTTATAATCAAAATGGATTATTGACAGGCGTATTAACAGGTGGTTCATCATTTTGTACTGCAACCAATCAATCAGATATCTATGGTAAATTTTGGCACGGTTGGGATCAGGTAGGTAATTCTAACTCCGAACAGCTAAAACCTTGGTTAGATCCTGCTAATACAAATGCAATTTCATTAAATGGTATATATTGTAATCAAAGTGCTACCGTAACAGCTGCTTTCAATAGCTCAGAAACTAATGTTTGCTTAAACTCATCGGTTACTTATTCATCTTTGTCATCAGGAGATATTACTTCATACAATTGGCAATTTCCTGGTGGTTCGCCAGCTTCTGCTAATGGTCCTGGACCTCATATTGTTAACTACAATTCACCAGGTACTTATGATGTTTCTTTGAGTGTTTCCGGCACAGAAAATACAGATGATTATATTATGACAGACTATATAAGTGTAGCTGCTAATTTAGTGGAATTAGACTTCTTGCCTGACTGCTATGGCGAAGAAACTTCTTGGGAATTACAAAGTACTAACGGTCAGGTAATCTATTCAGTTTCTAATGGATACTATCCTGGAGGAAATACTGCTCAAGATATGGAGCCAAATCCTGAAAGTGTTATTGAAAATTGGTGTTTAATGGACGGCTGCTATAAATTTGTCGTTGAAGATGAGTATGGTGATGGTTTGTACGGTTCGCAACATACATGTGAGTTCGATGGTGATTTTACTATTTATGATAATGACGATAATATCCTTGCTGAATTAAATGAGCCTAATTCTGATTTTGGTGATGATATAACGCTTAATTTTTGCGTCGAATCTAGTTTGTCAACATCAGATTATAGTACTAATACTCAACAGTTTGATTTATTCCCTAATCCTACTTACGGAGCTTTTATTCTTGAGAGTAAAATCAATGGTCAAATTAAAATATATAACACAATTTGGCAAGAGGTTCATTCATCTGTAAAAAGCGATTTCAAACACTCCATTGACATACAAGGTTTAGAAGTCGGAATTTATCTCATTGAATTTAATAACTCTATTAAAAAACTCATAAAGCAGTAGTTTTGGTGCTCACTGAAAAAGATATCGATAGGATAATAGAAATGGCGTGGGAAGACAGAACACCTTTTGATGCTATTGAGTTACAGTATAATCTTAAAGAAAATGAGGTTCGTCAGCTAATGCGTAAACATATGAAACGTTCTTCTTTTGTAATGTGGCGAAAACGGGTTAAGAGTAGAAAGACCAAACACCTTTCTCTAAGAAGTTTTGTAAAAGGACGCTTTAAATCTTCCAATCAAAAGTAATAGTTATTGTTCTATTTCTTTTCTTATGACTTCAATCATTTGATGAAACTCAACTTTATCAAATAAACGAGTAAGGAAGATTATTTTACCCTTTCTATCCAAAACAATATTTCGTGTTACTCCAGCTTTAGGAATGGTAAATTGTTCAAACACTCGTCCATTGGTGTCCAATGCTATGGGATAAGTCACTTGCATTTCTTCAATGAATGTTGTTGTTTTTTCTTTTGATTCTTTCAGATCTACTCCTAATAGAATAAAATCTTCATCTTTAAATTCTTGCCACAACTGAGTTTCTAAATGAGGCATCTCTTTTCTGCAAACACCACACCATGAGGCTGTAAATTGTATCACACTTACCTTACCTAATAGCGATTCGTTGGTTATTGTCGTTCCATCTAGAAGTTCCATGCTGAAATCTGGACAACTGTCACCAACTTTAACTTTGTAACCTCTGTTGTCTTCATTAGTGCCACAGGCAATAGAGAACGCAAAAATAGTAGCTAAAAAAAGAATGTTTTTCATATCTATATTTCGTTTAAAATATTTTTGATTGTATTACAAGCCTTAATAATTTCTTCTTCAGAAATAATAAGTGGTGGAGATAAACGTACTGCCGTATTAGTAAACAAGAAAAAGAACATAATTAAACCCTGTTCGTATCCTTTTTCTACGAGATATTGACAGTGTTTAGGATCATCCAATTCTATAGCTAACATCAAGCCTTTGCCTCGCACTTCTTTAATTTTGGGGTGTTGTAAATTTTCTCTAAAAATCTGCTCTTTACGTTCTACAGATTGAATGATGTTTCTATCTTCTACTAGAGTATTTAGAGTAGCAAGTGATGCGGCACAACAAACGGGATGACCTCCAAAGGTTGTAATATGACCGAGTTTAGGATTATCTTTAAGCTTATCCATATTCTCTTTAGAACTGATGAAGCAACCGATAGGCATACCGCCACCCATACCTTTAGCTATACATAGGATGTCAGGAGTTACGCCAAAAGTATCTATAGCGAATAGTTGTCCTGTTCTTCCAAAACCAGTTTGTATTTCGTCAAAAATAAGCAGTGCACCTACTTCATCACAACGTTTTCTGAGAGCTTCTAACCATTTTGAAGATGGAACTTTAAATCCTGTTGCACCTTGAATTGGCTCAACAACTACAGCAGCTGTTAAATGGTCTATTAATACCAGCTGTTCTATGCTATCATAATCAATCAATTCACAATCGGGGAGTAGTGGGCGGTATTTGGTTTTATATAGCTCCTTACCCATAATACTAAGAGCTCCATGTGTACTACCGTGATAACTGTTATTAAACGATATTATCTTATTTTTTGAAGTAATACGTTTAGCTAATTTCATAGCACCTTCAATAGCTTCTGTTCCAGAGTTTACCAAGTAGGTACAGTTTAAACTTTTAGGCAAGTTTTTTACAAGTAGTTGTGAAAGTTTGTACTGAGGAGATTGAACATATTCACCATATACCATTACATGTGCATAACGTTGCATTTGTTCATTAACGCTTTGTACAATTGCTGGGTGACTATGTCCTAGTGTACAAGCAGATACTCCAGCAACTAAGTCTATATATTTTTTGTTATTGACGTCATAAATATACAATCCCTCGGCATGAGAAATTTCCATTCCATTTGCAAAGGGTGTAGTTTGGGCTTGATGTTTGAAAAATACATTTTGCCCTGTTGTATATTTACTTTCTTTTGACAACTTTTAATGCAGCCTTAACAATACTATTAGAGTCTAGTCCATATTTAGCCATAAGCTCTTTAGGTTTTCCACTTTCACCAAATGTATCGTTTACTCCTACCATTTCGATAGGAGTGGGGTTATTTCTTGAAAGACATTGTGCTATGCTATCACCAAGCCCACCATTTAACATATGTTCTTCGGCACTTACCACACATTTTGTTTTGGCTACAGAATCTAAAATTGCTTTTTCATCTAGTGGCTTAATGGTGTGTATATTAATTATTTCAGCGCTAATTCCTTGTTCTTCTAAGGCTTTTTGTGCTTCCATAGCCTCCCAAACCAAATGACCTGTAGCAAAAATACTAACGTCTTTTCCTTCTTTTAAACAAATAGCTTTTCCTATTTCAAAGCTTTGGTTTTCAGGAGTGAAATTAGGCACTTTAGGTCTACCAAAACGAAGGTAAACAGGTCCATTATGTTCTGCTATGGCTATTGTTGCGGCCTTAGTTTGGTTATAATCGCAAGGATTGATAACTACCATGCCGGGCAACATTTTCATCATACCTATATCTTCTAAAACTTGGTGAGTGGCACCATCTTCTCCTAAAGTTAGACCAGCGTGAGAAGCGCATATTTTAACATTTTTTTCTGAGTAGGCTATAGATTGTCTGATTTGGTCGTAAACTCTTGATGTAGAGAAGTTAGCAAAAGTGCCAGTAAAAGGAATTTTACCTCCTATGGTCAATCCTGCTGCTATGCCCATCATATTAGCTTCTGCTATACCCACTTGAAAAAATCGTTCAGGATGATTATCAGCAAATTCATTCATCTTCAACGAACCTGTGAGGTCAGCACATAATGCCACAACATTAGGATTGCTTTTTCCAAGTTCAGTTAATCCTGCTCCAAATCCTGAGCGTGTGTCTTTCATTTCCATTATTATAGTTTTAGAGATACGGTTTTTATAGAACTTACTTTAAATGTTTTTTCTTTAGTATATTCGCTAGAAGAGGCGTTTTTAGCTCTATACACTACTTTATACTTTCCTGGCAAAAGGTAGAGAGCTTGTCTTCCCTTTTTGGTGTTCAAATCACAAATCCATTTCAATTCATTACTTACTTCAAATATACTTCCATAAGGTGATGATGAGGCTGATAAAACAACTAAACCTGGTTCAGGAATTTTTACATTGGTAGATTCGCTTTGATTGACTCTAACAGTTTCATAAATACGAGGTAAAGTCAAAATTTCTAAATCATATTCACCTGTTAAATACCTTTGTTTTGTATTAAGTTGTTGAACGTTAAGGGTTTCAGTTTTGCCTTTTTCTCTAATAATACATTCTACTTTAGTTTTATTAATTGCAGAACTAATACTTAATGTGCCTTGTGGGCATTTTATGGGTATTGTAGTGTGTTTGCCTGGAATTAATTTCCAATCTCCTTCCGCTTCTGTCTGTGGTATGGTATGGGCAACAACTTTATAACTTAGTACTGGATCAATATTCAAGGTGTCAGGATTGCCTCTACTGTTCATAGTATGTATGAAGTTATATTGTAGAATACCTGAAAAAGAATCGTAAAAGCTGAGCGGTACATTTGTTTCGGTAGGCATTTCATTTTCATCCAATAGATTAACTTGAGCAGTAGTTGAGTTTAGCACTTGAGAAATGACTACATCTAAAATGTTTTTGAATTCATCAGGATTTCTAGCATCGTAAAACGTACCCACACATTCAAAATTTTTCTTGTATTCTTCACTAAGACCTATACCAATAACAAAAGGTTTAATTATAATTTTTTTCTCTTGGTATAGTCTAGAAACAGCGCATGGGTCACCACCACATTCTTCTATACCATCAGTAATTAGAATGACGATATTTCTAGAGTTTGAGGTGACACCAGGAAAATCTAAAGCGCCTGATTCTAGTGCTTTTGCAATTGGAGTTGTGCCTTTTGGTTGAAGTGTTTTTAATCTGTTTTTTATAGCAGGGACGGTATTATTTCCAAAAGGAACTTCTAGCCTAGTATCTTTACAATCTTTAAGCGGTGATGGTTTTTGATGACCATAGCATCTTAAACCCACTAGTAAGTTTTCTTTATTGTCAAGACTGTCTAACATATTGCTAAGCAGTTCTTTGGCAATTTCCATTCTACTATTTCCGTCCCATTGTGCGTACATACTCTGAGAAGCATCAAATATGAATAAAACACGAGTTACGGGTTTATCTTTTTTAGCAAAGGTATTGTAGGGTAATGATAGACCGATACAAATTATCAGTATAGCTAAAAAGATATGTTTGTTTAAGTTTAACATTTAAAAATCTCCTAGTGATTCTGGATTTTGACTAAGAGCATCTGCTAACTGTTCGTCGTTAGGCGCAACACCATGCCATTTGTGTGTTCCCATCATAAAATCAACGCCATTTCCCATTTCAGTGTACATAATTATGCAAATAGGTTTTCCATTGCCACACAATGATTTAGCCATATTTAAAACGTCAATAACATCATTAATGTTGTTGCCGTTCTTTATTTCTAAAACTTCCCAATCAAATGCTAAAAATTTATTAGCAATATTTCCCATAGGAAGAACCTCGTCTAATGAACCATCAATTTGCTTTTGATTATAGTCAATTGTACAAATTAGATTATCGACTTTGTTGCCCGAAGCATACATAGCAGCCTCCCATATTTGACCTTCTTGCAATTCGCCATCTCCGTGCAAACTATATACGATGGACTTATCGTTATTTAATTTTTTAGTAAGAGCTGCACCAATGGCTACTGACATACCTTGACCTAAAGAACCTGAAGCAATTCGTACACCAGGAAGTCTATCATGAGTGGCAGGGTGTCCCTGAAGTCTTGAGTTTATAGTTCTGAAAGTCGATAATTCTTTAACATCAAAATATCCTCTTCTTGCTAACACACTATAAAGTACAGGGGAGATATGACCATTGGATAGAAAAAATAAATCTTCGTTAATACCATTCATCTCAAAGTCAGTATTATGTTTCATTACTTTGAAATAGAGAGCTACAAAATACTCAACACATCCTAGCGAACCACCAGGATGGCCTGAACTTTGAGCATGT
>CAXFLH010000013.1:0-23128 GCA_964003875.1 uncultured Flavobacteriales bacterium
AACATCATCATTTTGATGGCAGCAACAATTGGAGGCTGTTTGCTTCTAACTTATACAAAGAGTGTCGTTGCTTTTTTTACTGTTAGTTTTCTAATTGGACTTAGTAACGCTGGCACACGTATTTTAAGAATCACATTCCTTTTTGAAAAGGTATCTAACGATATCATTGGAAGAACTGGCAGCGTCTTTAATTCAGTTAGTATCCTCATCAGAACAGCATTAATCACTAGTCTATCCTTACCCTACTTTAATAGTGGTGATAATGTAAGGTATGGCTATTTATTGGGGGCTATATTTTTATGCATAGCACTAATTCCACTAGTAAAATACCGTAAAAAATTAAGCGAATTAAAAAGCGTAAATACTTAGGTTGTAATTACTTTACGTTCCTTGTTAAAAAAGCGATACTGTAAAAGATGATAAGTAGTATCTTCTTCTACTTGTAGTTTACAACCGAATTCTTTAGACCAAGTTTTTCTTTGATTTTTGAACCAACCTTTATTGATATAACTCGCAACAAACGGATGAGTTTTTAAGATGATTTCATTACTCTTGTTGGTGGCTTTAGCTAATTTTTGTTCAATTTCATCAATTAACAAAATACTTGCTTCTATTTTACCCGTTCCTTTACAAGTAGGACAACCTTCTTTAGTTTCAATATTCAATTCTGGTCGAACACGCTGTCTTGTTATTTCAATAAGTCCAAAACGTGATGGCGGCAAAATATGGTGTTTAGCCTTATCATCAGCCATAAACTCTTTTAATGCTTCGAATAACTTTTTCCTATTCTCACCATTATACATATCAATGAAGTCAACTACAATGATACCACCCATATCACGCAGTCGCAACTGACGTGCAACTTCTTCAGCAGCAATTAGATTAACTTCTAAAGCGTTAGCTTCTTGGTCTTGCTTTGAATTGACACGCTTTCCACTATTGACATCGATGACGTGCATGGCCTCTGTATGTTCAATAACTAAGTAAGTACTTTTACGCATAGTTACTGACTTTCCAAAGGAAGACTTGATTTGTCTTTCAATTTGGAATTTTTGGAAAAGTGGAATCTTGCCCGTGTACATACGAACAATTTTTGCTTGGTCAGGAGATATTGTTGTTATGTAATCTTTTATTTCATCGTGAAGTTTTTCATCATTAACAAGAATACTAACAAAGTCATCATTCAATACATCTCTAAGTAAAGATGCAGTTCTTCCAAGCTCTCCAAGAACTTTATAAGGAGGATTTCCTTTTTTAGTTTGCTTAAATAAGGTTTGCCATTTTTTGTATAGATACTTAATATCAGCATCTAAGTCAGCTACTTTTTTACCTTCAGCAACGGTTCTTATGATTACTCCAAAACCTGGTGGCTTAATGCTTTGAACGAGTTTTTTTAGTCTCTTTTTCTCCTCGTTGGATTCTATTTTTTGAGAAACTGAAACTTTATTAGAGAAAGGAACTAAAACCATGTATCTACCAGCAATAGTTATTTCGGTAGTCAGTCTAGGACCTTTTGTAGAGATGGGCTCTTTGGCAACTTGTACAAGAATTTGATTACCGGATTGCAGAACATCTGTAATAGAACCTGATTTATCAATTTCCTCCTCTAGTTTGAAGTTTTTTAAGGAAGCGGTATTAAGTTTTCCTCCAAGATTTCTTTGTGTAAATTTCTGAAAAGTTTTGAATTTGATACCTAAGTCTAGGTAATGAAGGAAACCATCTCTTTCATAGCCTACGTCTACGAAAGTAGCATTCAGTCCAGTGATAATCTTCTTAACTTTAGCTAGAAAAATATCACCAACGGAAAACTTTGTTCCTATTGGTTCTTTGTGTAGTTCTATTAATTTCTTGTCTTTCAACAAGGCAATGACGACCTCATTAGGTCTAGAATCTACTAGCAATTCATATTTCAAAATAATAACGGCTGTGAGAACAGATCTAGAGGATAGATGTTCTCAAATTGATACTAAAATAGTACAAAGACTATTTTTTCTTGTGTCTATTTTTTCTTAAACGCTTTTTACGTTTGTGAGTAGCCATCTTATGTCTTTTTCTTTTTTTACCGTTTGGCATAACGTTGTGTTTTAAATATTTTTAAATCTCTTTTCTATTCAGCACTTTTTATAACTGAACGTTTGTTTTAACTTTATTTACAAATTCTTTAGAAGGCTTAAACGCAGGAACATTATGAGCTGGTATGATAATCGTTGTATTCTTAGAAATATCTCTACCTGTTTTTTGTGCTCTTTGCTTAACAATAAATGAGCCAAACCCTCTTAAGAAAACATCTTCTCCACTAGACAAAGAATTTTTAACTTCGTGCATAAAGGCTTCAACTACAGCTTGCACATCGACTCTTTCTACACCGATTTTATCAGAAATAGAATTAACGATTTCTAACTTTGTCATAATTAAATGGATTTAAAAGATGTTTAAATATCTTAATTTCGCGTGCAAATATACTGACTTTTATTTAAATCAGATGTGATTTATCACTATAACTCGCTAGAATTTACGACTTTATGGATTTTTTCTCTTCTAAAATTATTAAATGGTACTCCCAACATAAAAGGGAATTGCCGTGGAGAAATACCAAAGACCCTTACAAGATATGGCTTTCAGAAATTATTTTACAACAAACTCAAGTAAAACAAGGACTTCCATATTATCAGAAATTTGTAAATACATTTCCTAGCGTTTCGGAACTAGCCAATGCTAATGAAGAAGAAGTTTTGAAATTATGGCAAGGATTGGGTTATTACTCTAGAGCAAGAAATCTGCATTTTGCTGCCAAACAAATACACCAAGCTGGTTTCTTTCCAAAAGAATACAAGGACATCATCACGCTAAAAGGCGTCGGAGAATATACAGCAGCCGCAATTGCATCTTTTGCTTTCAAATTGCCCTATGCTGTAGTAGACGGTAATGTTTTTCGACTACTTTCACGCTTTTATGGTATTGACACCCCTATTGACACCTCTAAAGGTAAAAGGGAATTTTCTGAGATAGCTCAAACACTATTGGTGAAAAAAGAACCTGACACTCACAACCAAGCAATTATGGAATTTGGCTCTCAAATGTGTAAACCAAAGCAACCCAATTGTAATAGTTGTCCATTAAGAGATGAATGTGTTGCTTTTGCTAATAATACCATTCATCTTTTGCCTGTTAAAAAAGGCAAAGTCAAGGTGAAAACCGTTTTTTTCGAATATTTCTTTTTCAAAATGAATGGATACACTTTAGTCAATAAACGAGCAGACGATGGTATATGGCAAAATATGTATGAATTTCCACTCATAACTACTGATGAGTTAAAGAATACTGAAGAAATTTTAAACCATAATCAATTTGAATCATGGGTTAAGGGCATTGACTTTAGTATAGAATCAATTAGTGAATTTAAGCACATTTTAAGTCACAGGAAAATTAATGCTCGATTTTGGGAAATCAAGTGTCAAAAAACACTTCCCGAGTCAACCTTTAAAAAAATTGAAATTGAAACAATACATAAGCTTGCCGTATCAAGACTCATCGAAAAATTTATTCAAGCTAAAATTTGATAACTATAATTATTAGGCTATATTTGACTATAAGCAAAACTTAAAAACATAAAAAAATGGCTAGCGTAAATAAAGTAATCTTAGTTGGAAACTTGGGTAAAGATCCCGAGGTAAGACACTTCGAAAATGGCGGCTCTTTGGCGAGATTCCCATTGGCAACTTCCGAAACATACACTAAAAAAGACACTAACGAAAAAGTCACTCAAACCGAATGGCATACTGTTGTTACTCGAGGCGGATTAGCGGCAAAAGTGGTAGAGCCCTACCTCAAAAAAGGAAATAGCGTCTATATAGAAGGGCGACTGCGTACTCGTTCATGGGAAGATAAAGATGGAGTAACTCGATATACTACCGAAGTTATTTGCGACAGTTTAGAAATGTTAGGTAAAAAGTCAGACAATGCTGAAAGTACTGAAACTGAAGCGACTACCAATTCGACACCACCAATTCAAGAGTCAGCTGATGACGATTTACCGTTTTAAGACTAACTAAACACCCTACTTTTGGACGAAGACCCTCAGCAACTCACACTTTTAATACAAAATTTAACTACTAATAGCATGGATCTAAACTTGTTGTTAGCAAGTATAGCAATGCTATCCTTATTGTTTTGCTCTGCAATGATATCAGGTTCTGAAGTAGCTTATTTTTCATTAGACGCTTCGAAATGGAAGGAAGAAGAAGACAAAACAAGTGTCACACAGATTAAAAAATTACTTCAGAAACCAAATCATTTGTTGGCAACAATATTGATATCAAATAACTTTATCAATGTAGCTATTATTATACTCTCTACCTACATGACCGATAGCCTATTGGATTATACACAATATCCAATTTTTAGCTTTGTTATTCAAGTAGTAGTTGTCACATTCGCATTACTTTTGTTAGGTGAAGTCATTCCAAAAGTTTATGCCAATCAAAAAACTTTAACTTTTGCTAAAAGAATGAGTGGCCCATTAAGCTTACTAAGCACTGTATTTAAACCACTTAGCCAACTTCTTGTTTCATCAACTTCTATAATTGAAAAACGTTTTAACGCTAAGGGTTATCAAATATCTGTTGATGACTTGTCTTCAGCATTGGATTTAGCCGGAGAAAATGATACTAGAGAGGAAGAAAAAAGAATTCTTAGAAGTATTGTTGAATTTGGCAACATTCAAGTAAAAGAAATTATGAAATCAAGAGTCGATGTAAGTGCTCTAGAGCAAAACACCCCATTTGAAGTTGTCAAGAAATTAGTTATTTCAAGTGGCTATTCAAGAATTCCTGTTTACAGAGATAATTTTGATACGGTAATAGGCATACTTTATATCAAAGATTTATTACCATTTCTTAATAAAACAGATTTTGAATGGAGTAATTTAATAAGAACTCCATTTTTTGTACCTGAGGGCAAAATGATTGATGATTTAATGCGAGAATTTCAAGAGAAAAAAATACATCTTGCTATTGTAGTTGATGAATATGGAGGCACTTCAGGGATAGTTACACTGGAAGATATTATTGAAGAAATTGTAGGAGATATAAACGATGAATTTGATGATGATGGTATACAATTCTCTAAACTAGATAGCTCTAATTATATTTTTGAAGGTAAGACATCTTTGAATGACGTATTAAAGACTATAGATGGGGAAATCGACTTTTTTGACCCTATTAAAGGAGAATCCGACACCCTAGCTGGACTAATACTTGAAATGAAAGGCAACATCCCTGAAAATGGAGAGATACTGAACTATGAGCAATATTCTTTTACAGTAGAATCTGTAGATAGAACAAGAGTTAAACGAATAAAAGTTACTATTAATGAGCAATAAACTTTACCTTTTTTGTGCTTTAATCTTTATGGCTTGTAATAACGACTACACCCCTAAACCTTGGGGGTATTCTAGAGTCGATTTGCCTGAGCAAAGCACAACATTATTTGAAAGTAGTTGTCCTTATAGTTTTCAGCAACCCAATTACAGTAACATCAATTTTAAATACGAAAATGAATGTTGGTTTGATTTAGAATTTAAAGACTTCAATGGCAAAGTACATATGAGCTATAAACACCTTAAGGGTGATTTGAATAAATATACAGAAGATAGTAGACTACTTGCCTACAAACATGCCCAAATTGCAGAAGCTATTAGCGAACAAGTCTTTATTAAAGATTCTTTAAAGGTGTATGGTATGGTTTATACTTTTCAAGGAAGTACAGCAACACCTATGCAGTTTTATTTAACAGATAGTCTAAATCATTTTGTTAGAGGTGCTTTATACTTTAATTCAGCTCAAAACGACTCCATAACTCCAATTACCAATTTCATAAAAGACGATATATATCGACTTATTGAAAGCTGGGAATGGAAGTGATTTATAGTTTAAAAATAATAGGCAAGACCAATCTAGTATTCACATATTTCCCGTTCAACAATCCCGCTTTCCATTTAGGCATTTCTGAAACGACTCTTATTGCTTCATCATCAAAGTATTTTTTTTCTTGACTTTTCAATTGTACGTCTTTAACACTACCCGATTTATCGACAACAAATTCGACAAAAACTCGAGCTGTTTCTTTGTTAGCTATAGCTTCTTTAGGATAAACCATACGCTCTTGGATATAGCTTGTCATAGCCTCCATACCCCCCCCACGAACTCTGGAAATACATCGACCTGTTCATACACAAAGTCGTTATTTGCAATAAGCACATTGCTAAGAGGTGAAGAATAGGAGAAACTTGAAAAAAAGGTAATAGACAGAATTATGATGAGTGTCTTTTTCATGGTATTATGGGTTTAAAGGATTAATATTAAAATATAATAAAAAAAGCCCCAACAGTATGTTGAGGCTTTTTAACTGAACATTAATATTTACTACGACAATAGTGACTTTACAATTTGTGCAATGAGTTTGCCATCGGCTTTACCTGCCAACTGCTGGTTGGCTGAGCCCATAACTTTACCCATATCAGCCATACTGCTAGCTCCTACTTGAGCTATTACAGCAATAACGACTTCTCGAATTTTATCTTCACTTAACTGCTCTGGAAGAAATTCTTCGAGTATAGCAACTTGTGCCAACTCATCATCGGCTAAATCTTGTCGATTTTGCTCCAAATAAATGGCGGCTGCATCTTTTCTTTGCTTGACTTGCTTTTGTATGATTTTCTGCTTAGCAGCATCATCAAGGTCGCCAGCACCTTTTTCGGTTTGCGCCACTAAAAAAGCTGACTTTATAGCTCTTAAAGATGACAAGCGTACCGAATCTTTAGCCAACATGGCTTCCTTTATTAATTGATTAATATCCATAATTAGTCAACGTTATCGTGCAAAAAATTATTTGGTTTAAGTCCTACATTTTTATCATCGTCTTCTCCTAATACATAAGAGGAATTGTCGGACTCTGAAGAGTGTGCTACGTCATCTAACTCAACTTCTCTTCTTTTATAAGCTGGTTCGCTTTCTAAGTCTGTAAGTCCAGAAGGCGTGCGTAATTTTACCGTTATTTCTCTAAGCCTTTCCATACGCTGACGACTTCTTAAAGCCATTTGCTCAGCAGAAATACCGTGATTTATTTGAGTGAATTCTTCCTTTTCCACATCATCTTTTAAATCTGTAATTACATCTTCTGGAGATTCTTCTTCCAATTCTAAAGTATGAACTACTACTTCGTCATTGTCATCTACATTTTCACTCGTCAAGTTGATAGATTCTTCTTGCTGAGTATTTTCTGCAGCAATTGGAAAGTCTAAAGGGCTTTCTTCAGAACCTTCCTCTTCGAGTTCAAAATTTAAAACAGGTGATTCCTCTTCCGTATTAAAATTTAAAGTTCCTTGCGATTGCTCACTAGACTCATCAGTTCTAGTATCAAATATAGACTCGAAAGAATCAACAGTTTCAGTAACTTCTGAACTAAGCTCAACACTTTGTTCTTCGGCTGTAACTTCTTCAGTTTGCTCCTCTTTATCTAACTCATAGACTTTAGGAGTTATCGGTTTAGCTGGTCCAATATTTTTATTGACCTTAAACCCAGTTGCAATAACCGTTACACTTATTTCATCGTCCATACCTTCTTCAACACCGATTCCTTCAATAATATTAACATCAGAACCTGCAACATCTTGTATGTGTTTTTTGATACTGAACAACTCTGTCATTCTAATCTCTTTCTCACCAGAACCTGTGACTATTTTCAATAGAACTTGCTGTGCGCCTTTGATGTTATTGTCATGTAATAACGGTGAATCTAAAGCTGCCTCAATAGCATCAATAGCACGGTTTTCACCAGATGCATAAGCCTGTCCCATTACAGCACTGCCACTATCTTTTAGTACTCGCTTGGCATCATTAAGATCAATATTTACCATCAATGTTTGAGAAATAACCTCTGCAATACCTTTTGTAGCGGTATTCAACACTTCATTGGCTTTGGCAAAGGCTTGACTTAAAGTCAAATCACCATATACTTCAATGAGTCTATCATTATTAATTACTAATAGAGTATCAACATTTGCTCTTAAGTCTTCCAAACCTTTTTCGGCATACTTTTTTCTGTGGCCTCCTTCAGTCCAAAATGGTACAGTAACAACCCCTACCGTTAATATTTCTTTTTCACGAGCAGCTCGAGCAATTACAGGCGCAGCACCTGTTCCTGTTCCACCGCCCATACCAGCAGTGATAAATAGCATCTTAGTATTGCTTTCAAGCAGTTCTTCAATACGTTCGATACTTTCTTCTGCTGCTTGCCGACCAACCTCAGGATTAGCGCCAGCACCAAGTCCTTCAGTTATTTCGGCACCTATTTGAATTTTTGTGGTTATAGGGCTAGCTTCTAAGGCTTGTAAATCTGTATTACAAACCGCAAAATCTACGCCATCAATACCATTTTCGTACATGTAGTTTACAGCATTGCTACCACCTCCACCTACTCCAATTACTTTGATAACTGAAGATTGGTTTTTTGGTAGATCGAATGCTAATACGCTTTCATTTGTCATAGTTATAATTATTAATTATTAATAGTTCAGTTTATTCATCATTTGTTAAATATTTGTCGATTTTATCGAGCATTTTTTTAAAAAAATCACCCAAACCTGCGTTTGATGTTCCGCCTTTCTTGACACTACTCAATTCATCGCCATTTTCTTCTTCTAAGAATTTCATCACTAATCCTACTCCCGTAGCATACATTGGACTAGTTACATCAATTGGTGAAGTAGAGGCAATGTGTTCATTAGGATATCCTATCCTACATTCAATACCAGTATGAAACTCAACCAATTGACCTATGTGCTTGAGCTGACTACCACCACCTGTTAGCACTATGCCCGTAATGAGTTTATTTTCGTAACCAGAATTTTTAATTTCGTGATGTACTAATTCTATAATTTCTTCTACTCTAGCTTGAATGATATTAGCTAGATTTTTTAAGGATATTTCTTTAGGGTCTCTACCTCTTAGACCAGGAATTGAAACGATTTCATTTTCTTTATTTTGACTTGCCAAGGCTGAACCAAACTTTATTTTCAAAAGCTCAGCTTGATTTTCTAGTATTGAACAACCTTCCTTTATGTCTTGAGTAATAATATTGCCACCAAACGGGATTACGGCTGTATGACGTATGATACCATCTTTAAAAATTGCTACATCAGTTGTTCCTCCACCTATATCTACTAAAGCTACACCAGCTTCTAGTTCTTGATGGTCAAGAACAGAAGTTGCAGAGGCTAAAGGCTCGAGTGTCAATCCTGTCATAGCAAGACTAGCATTATTAACACATTTCTTGATATTTGAAATCGCAGCAGTCTGACCTGTTATAATATGAAAATTGGCTTCTAACTGAACACCTACCATACCACGAGGATCAGGGAAGTTGTCCTGTTTATCAACTATGTATTCTTGAGGTATTACGTGAATGATTTCTTCACCAGGCACCATAACAAGTTTATACATATTTTGCATCAACTTATCTATATCAGCATCATTAATTTCAGTTTCTAAATTTTCTCTAACTAACTGCCCTCGATGCTGTAAACTTTTGATGTGTTGTCCAGCAATACCAACATTGACATTCTTAACTTGCATACCAGAAGAAGTTATGGCCTCTTCTAAGGCTTTGTTGATAGACTGTGTAGTTTTATCAATATTGGCAACTATCCCACGCATAACACCTGTTGACGGGGCTTTACCCATTCCAAGTATTTCAATCTTTCCGTGTTCATTTTTTTGACCAACGATCACTGTGATTTTGGTTGTGCCAATATCTAAACCGACTGCTATTTTTGTATTGTTTTCCATAATTATCTTTTTACACAAACAATTTGATTCCTAAATTTTAGGTTAATTTCTTTATAATCATTCCACCCAACTTGATTAACCCCTTTCTCATAAAACAAGTAGAGCTTTCTGAGTTTCTCTTGATAGTTAGTTATGTCTCCTAACAATATAGTATGATTCCCTACCCTAGGGACAAGTTCTATTTCTTTATTCTCTTTTAGATAAATCTGTACAATTTGAGCATTCCAAAGGCTATCAGAAGATAGGTATTTTGCTAAGTCCAAAACAGTCATATAATCTGTGCTATCTTGTATGTTACCATTAGCTACGAGTAGATGCTCTGTGTAGTTATGTGACAATCCAAAGATTGAACCTTCAGAATCCATGTAAAAGTCTTTACCTTCTTTTGGGCTTATTCGTACAATAGCCTTTTTCTGAATAACATCTATATGTAACATACCTTCCATATTGATGTAAACCTCAGCGTTTTGCACATCATTTAAACTTTCTATTTTACGCTCAATTTCATAGATAGGTACTTTAGTAATAGTTGTGCCTACAACACTATCTTGAATAGACTCCATAAGTAATATTATCTCACCTCGAGTTATGAGTGAAGTGTTTTCGTCAGCTAGATTTATACGGTAATCTACACAGGTCTTATTGCTGTAGCGGGTATTGGTAAAAGCTAACAGAAAAATGACACCTCCTACAAATAAAAATTGTGATATAATTTTAATCCATTTCATTGACGTAATAGTGTTTTAATGGTTCAACGAATTGGTCTATATCTCCAGCGCCTAGCGTCAGTAGAAGTTCTCTTTTAGGGTTAGTTAATTCCTCAACTAAATCGGATTTCTTAAGCAAGGACTTTTCACAATCTACTACCTGAGTAAGTAGCATTTCAGAATTTACTCCTTCAATAGGCATTTCTCTTGCTGGATAAATATCTAATAACAACACCTCATCTGCTAGTGATAAAGAGTCGCCAAACTCAGCGGCAAAATCTCTAGTTCTAGAGTATAAATGAGGCTGAAATACTACTGTTATCTTTTTTTCTGGGAAAAGCTCTTTAGTCGCTATTAATGTTGATTTAATTTCTTCAGGGTGGTGGGCATAATCATCAATATACACATACTTCCCTTTAGCGTGTAAGTCGTATCTTCTTTTTACTCCTTTAAAATCTGAAATTGCATCTTTTATTTTATCAGGCTTAGCACCTAAAGAAGAGGCTACAACAATAGCTGCAATAGCATTCTCTACATTGTGTTTGCCTGGCAATTGAAGTTGGATATCTTTTAATTCGTATTCATACACTTGACCGGGCATAATCTCCTTAAAATTAGCATCAAAATATTGTGAGCCCTCTTCAATTCGTAAGTTGAAGGCTATATTATCAGCTCTGACTGTTGAAGAATAAGTCATTAAACTACCATCTAAGGGAGCTTCAAAATCAACATCGATGGATTTGTTTATCAATAGCAAACCATTCTGCTTAGTATTTGATGCAAACATTTTAAATGTATTCTTCATATCGTCAACATCATTATAGATGTCTAAATGATCGGCATCAAGAGATGTGATGATTGAAATATCAGGAGATAGCTTTAAGAAAGAGCGGTCGTATTCATCTGCCTCCACAACTACAATATCACCTGATTCAGAAAGAATTAGGTTAGTATTATAATTACTGCTAATGCCTCCTAAGAATGCTGTACAATAGATGTCTGAATGCTTAAGTATATGGGCTAAAATGCAAGAAGTGGTTGTCTTGCCGTGAGTACCAGCAACTGCTATTGTGTAAGCATCTTCTGTAATTAAGCCTAATAACTCAGCTCGTTTTAGAACAGTCCATTTTTTAGATTCAAAAGAAATTAGCTGTGGACTGTCTTGACTTACTGCAGGTGTATAAACTATAAGAACTGATTGAAAATCAGCATCTTTTATATAGTTAGGGATATGATTTTCATCAAAATGTAAACTTATGCCCTCTTTCTTTAGTGCATCGGTAATATGAGATGGTGTTTTATCGTAGCCGCTAACTTTCTTGCCTTTAGCATTAAAATATCGTGCTAAAGCTG
Organism: uncultured Flavobacteriales bacterium; assembly: GCA_964003875.1. Classification (GTDB taxonomy): domain Bacteria; phylum Bacteroidota; class Bacteroidia; order Flavobacteriales; family UBA7312; genus UBA8444. The sequence continues at coordinate 11,906 of CAXFLH010000013.1, forward strand.
ACATACCTATACCTCCAATACCTACAAAGTATATATGTTCGACTAACTTAATATTCATTTTTCTTGTACTAATTTTAACACCTCGTCAACAATATGTTTTGCTGAATTTGGCATGGCTAACTTTTTAATATTGTCTCCTAAGTTTTGTTGAGTATTTTCATTTTCTAATAAATCGAAGATAACTTGACCTAATTGATCTTGTGCTTCGCTATCCTTAACCATGAGGGCAGCATTTTTTTCAATTAAAGCCATTGCATTTTTGGTCTGATGGTCTTCTGCTACATTTGGAGATGGAATTAATAGGGCTGGTTTGCCAATAAGACAAAGCTCCGAAATTGTACTCGCACCAGCTCTTGAAATAATAATATCAGCAGCACTATATGCTAAATCCATATTGTAAATAAATGCATGGGCTTGTACATTAGAAAGTGATTGACACAAATCTTTGGCATCTCTTTCATAAGAAAGACCTGTCTGCCAAATAAGTTGAATATTTTTTTCTTCGAATTGTTGAACAAGCTTGGCTATTGAATGGTTAATTGTTCTTGCCCCAAGACTACCCCCAACTACCAATATCGTTTTAAGACTAGAGTCTAAATTGAAATGCTTGATGGCTTCTTTCTTTTTATCTGCTGAATCAAGTAAATCTTGACGAACAGGATTGCCCAACATCATCAGTTTAGTTTTTGGGAAGAAGCGCTCCATCTTATCGTACGAGACGCATATTTTTTGAACCGATTTCGACAACATTATGTTTGTAATGCCTGGATAAGAATTTTGTTCTTGAATAAGAGCTGGAATAGAAAGTTTAGAAGCTACAAATAATAAAGGCCCACTAGCATAACCACCCGTACCTACAACAACAGATGGTTTGTATCTTTTAATAATCCAATACGACTTCCACAGACTAGAAATCAATTTAAAAGGAAACCATATATTACTAGCATCTTTCCAACTCCTTTGTAAACCACTAATGTTAAGCCCTTTAATAGGGTAGCCAGCCTTAGGGACTTTTTCCATTTCCATACGGCCTTTAGCACCAACAAATAAAATATTGATGTCATTTACTCTATGCTTCAACTCATTAGCAATAGAGATTGCAGGGAATATATGCCCTCCTGTGCCCCCGCCACTTATAATAACTCTAACTGACATTGACACTTATTTTAGAAACGTTAACACTTCGACTAGTACTAAGAATTATTCCTAATGAAATACAAGTGAAAATAACCGATACACCACCCATACTTATCAATGGTAAAGTTTGACCTGTTACTGGGAAAAAATCAACCGCAACAGCCATATTTATAAAAGCTTGAAGAACCATAGATAAACTAAGACCAACCCCAAGATAGGCTGCTAATGGATCACTAGCTAAATTAAAAATACGTTTACCCCGCAATAGTAAAACCACATAGGCAAAGACGACTGCAAAACCTCCTAAGAAACCCCACTCTTCTATTAGAATAGCATAAACATAATCTGAATTAGGCAAAGGCAAAACATTACGCTGTGTACTTTTTCCTGGTCCTCTACCCTTTATTCCTCCGTTTACAATAGCAACCTTGGCATGCGCCACTTGATAATTTTCATCACTTTTAACAGTCTTATTTTCAGAGAAATTGACAATCCTGTTGACCCAAGTTTGTGCTCTAGGGAATGTTTTTTGCAAGGCAGGGACTGTTAAAGATAAACTGATAATCAAAACTCCTAATGTGAGGATACTCGCAAACAATAAAGCCAAATATTTAAATGGTACCCCTCCAAGATATAATAGCATAAGACCTGCTAAAAATATCATCGCTGAAGTTGATAAATTCGCTGGAAATATAATAGCACAAATTAATACTAATGGAGCAAACAATTTCCAAGCAACTGTTTTCAAATCGCTAAGGTCATCTTGACATCTCACCAATTGACGAGCTAGAAAAACAGTAATTGCAATTTTTCCAATTTCAAAAGTGTTAATCGGCATATCAGCAATAGTAATCGAACGATTAGCATCGTTCATAGATGTGCCGAATGCAACAGTGTAAATTAGTATAGGTATGGCAATAATGAACCCTAACTGACCTAAACGAGAGAAATATTTATGTGGCACTTTATGAACAAAATACATTAATACAAGTCCAACAATTAACAACTTGAAATGCTTGAATAACAAATGCCAGGTGTTACCACCATAAGAAGTATAGGCTAAACCACCCGTTGCACTATATACGACTACAATAGATACAATAGATAGAAAAAATACAACCCCCCAAATGCGAGTATCGCCTTCTAAGTTTATGTATTTTTTTAGCTTACTCATCTTTATAAACTTCTTACTGATGATTTAAATTCATAACCTCGGTGCTCATAATTTTCGAATAAATCGAAACTAGCACATGCTGGCGATAACAAAACAGCATCGCCCTTAGTAGCGTGTTCATAAGATTGATTGACGGCTTCTTCCATAGATGAAGCAAATAGCATATCAACATCTAAATTTTCAAATGCTGCTTTTATAGAGTCTACATTTTCACCTAGACAAACTATCGCTTTTACTTTTTGATTAACTAAAGGAATTAGTGATGAATAATCATTTCCTTTATCAACACCACCGACAATCCAAATGGTATCTTTGGTCATACTTTCCAAAGCGTACCATGTAGAATTGACATTGGTAGCTTTTGAGTCGTTAATGAACTCGATCCCATGTACTTTAATGACACGTTCGAGTCGATGTTCCACATTTTTAAAGTCAATAAGACTCTCTCTTATTAAATCTTTGTTTAAATCTAAAATCCTAGCTGAAATAGCGGCAGCCATAGAATTATAGATGTTGTGTTTGCCCTGAAGGGCTAATTGTTGAATGTTCATATTAAATGATTCTTGATTAATATTTATTTCTATTTCGTCATTGTTTAAATAAGCTCCTTGCTCTTGATTTTCACTAATAGAAAATGGCAAACATTGAGCCTGAGTTTTTAAATTAATTGTTATGTTTTTATCATCCGAACAGTAGATTAAAAAATCTTCTGAAGTCTGATTCATAGTAATTCTCATTTTTGATTGAATGTAGTTCTCCATTTTATTGTCATATCTATCCAAATGGTCTTGCGTAATATTGAGTAAAATGGCGATGTGAGGCTTGAAATTATCTATACCGTCCAATTGAAAACTACTTAATTCTAAGACGTAAAAGTCATGAGATTCATTAGCAACTTGCAAAGCAAAACTATCGCCTACATTTCCAGCAATACCAACATTTAAACCTGCTTTTTTGAGCATATGCCCTACTAATAATGTAGTAGTGGTTTTGCCGTTACTACCCGTAATACCAATAATTTTTGCATCTGTATATCGTGCCGCAAATTCAATTTCAGAAATGATAGGCACTGAAGCTTTTTTCAAATCTTGGATAAGAGGAATAGTATCAGGGATACCTGGACTTTTGACAATTATATCTGCCTCGAAAAAACGCTTTTCAGAGTGTTTTTCTTCTTCCCATTCAATCGCATTATGTGTAAGAACATTTTTGTATTTCTCCTTTATCTTTCCGATATCAGAAAGAAATACCTCAAATCCTTTTTGTTGTGCTAATAGTGCCGCCCCACAGCCACTTTCTCCACCACCAAGCACAACAACTTTCCCCATTATCTCAGTTTTAGAGTGACAATGGTTAGTATGGCCAACATGACACCAGCTATCCAAAAGCGAGTAACAATTTTACTTTCGTGCATACCTAACTTTTGAAAATGATGATGTAATGGTGCCATCTTGAAAATTCGACGACCTTCACCGAATTTCTTTTTAGTGTATTTGAAATAACCCACTTGTAGCATAACTGATAAATTCTCTACCAAGAAAATACCACACAACACAGGTATCAATAATTCTTTTCTAATAGCAATAGCAAATACTGCAATAATTCCTCCTAGTGCTAAACTTCCTGTATCGCCCATAAATACTTGAGCTGGATAGGAGTTGTACCATAAAAACCCTACACAAGCTCCTACAAATGCCGCCATATAGATAACCAACTCACCAGAGTTTGGCAGATACATTATGTTGAGGTAGTCGGCAAAGAATACATTACCAGACACATAAGCTAAGATTCCAAGTGTAGCACCTATTATGGCTGAAGTACCCGTTGCGAGACCATCTAGACCATCGGTCATATTAGCGCCATTACTTACGGCAGTAACCACAAAAATGACCATTAAGACAAAGACTATCCAAGCGTATTTCTTGCCCGTTTCTCCCATCCAACTTACCAAAGTGGTGTAGTCAAATTCATTATTCTTTACAAAAGGTATGCTTGTTTTAAGTGATTTTGTTTCTTCTCCAAAAACAACTTCTGTATTGATTTTGTCAATATTTCTGATTTCTTCCTTGATAGTAACCCCCTCATGAAAATACATAGTAAGACCTATTATGAGTCCTAGACCTACTTGTCCAATAATTTTAAATCTTCCAGCAAGTCCTTCCTTATCTTTTTTAAATACCTTGATATAATCATCAATGAATCCAATTAGCCCTAACCAAACTGTTGAAATTAGCATTATAACGATATAGATGTTTGAAAGTTTAGCAAATAAAAGTGTTGGTAACAGAATAGCTGCGAGTATAATTAAGCCTCCCATAGTAGGCGTTCCTTTCTTTTGTGCTTCACCCTCTAAACCTAAATTCCTGACTTCTTCTCCAATTTGTTTATTTCTTATTAGATTGATAATCTTACCACCAAACACCATAGAAACCAATAAAGAAGTAATGACTGCTAAGGCTGCCCTAAATGAAATGTATTGAAACACTCCTGCCCCAGGGAACTGATATATGGATTCTAGATATTCAAATAGGTAATAAATCATTATTTTCTAAGTAGGTTAAATGTGCTTTTTAATTCTTCTTTATCGTCAAATGCTAACTTTTGACCATTGATTTCTTGGTATTTTTCATGCCCTTTTCCTGCTAGCAGAATAATATCTCCTTCGTTAGCTAGTAAGCAAGCTGTTTTAATAGCCTCTTTTCTGTCAGAAATGCTTAGTACCTTTTTAAGGTATTTAGGGTTTACTCCCTGTGCTATTTCATTTAATATATCATCTGGATTTTCAGTACGAGGATTGTCACTAGTAATGATGACTCTGTCACTAAGTTCTGAAGCAATTTGCCCCATTTTGGAACGCTTGGATTTATCTCTATCACCACCACACCCAAATACTACAATCAATTGCTGATTATTCTTGATTTCATTAATTGTATTTATCACATTAAGTAAAGCATCAGGCGTATGGGCATAGTCTATGATTCCAATACAACCGTCATTAGCTCTGCATACTTCAAATCTTCCTTCTGCACTAGTCAAGACGCTAAGACTTGTTAGTGATTGAAAACTTTCTTCTCCCAAAAGAAGGGTTGTAGCATAAATGGAGAGTAGGTTATAAGCATTAAATTCACCAATAAGCTTAGTCCAAACTTCTTTGCCATCGACATTTAAAAACATACCGTCAAATTGATGCTCAATAATTTTAGCTTTAAAATCTGCTGAAGACTTTAAGGCAAAAGTGTATTGTTTAGCTTCACAATGGTGTAACATATTCAAACCGTGTCTATCGTCCTTATTAACTAATGCGAAGGCATCGGAAGGAAGTGAATCAAATAGTGCTTTTTTGGCAAGTATATAATCGTCAAATGTCTTGTGATAATCCAAGTGGTCGTGAGTGATGTTTGTAAAAACAGCACCTTTAAACTGTAATCCTGAAATTCGGTTTTGATGAATAGCGTGAGAGCTTGCTTCCATAAAACAAAACTTACAACCCTCATCAACCATTTGGGATAAAAGCTTATTGATACTTAATGCATCAGGAGTAGTATGTGTTGATGGTAGTTCTTGAAAACCAATCTTATTTACTATAGTTGATATAACACCTGTTTTTATAGCTAATGATTGGTAAAACTGATGTAATAAACTGACAACCGATGTCTTGCCATTAGTGCCTGTTACAGCAACAAGATTTAATTTTTTAGAAGGATTATCATAAAAATTAGATGCAATAACCCCTAAAGCCTTTGAGCTATCGTTTACTCTTATGTAGGTAATCCCTTCTGGTTTTGTTAAAGGAAGTTCTTCAGCAACTATGGCAACTGCTCCTTTTTCAATAGCCTGATTGATGTACTCGTGTCCATCACTTATTGTACCTCTAACGGCGACAAATAAAGCGTCTTTTCCGACCTTTCTAGAATCAAAACAAACGTTTGGAATAGCAGCATGAGTTGAACCAGCAACTTCAAGTATCTCTACCCCAAATAATATGTCTTGCAATAACTTCATGAAAGTACAATGGTTAAATTTTGTCCTTTTCTTATGTTTTCTCCTTTATTGATGGATTGCTCTTTGACACTACCACGACCTGAATAGCTGATATTCAAACCATAATTTTCTAATAAAAACAACACATCATTTAAGCCCATACCTTTTATGTTGGGCATTTTATTTTTTTCTAAATCTCTCGTGATATTTCTTGTTTGGAGTTTTACCTGTTCTTTTTGGGATTTAGTGAGTGCCCATTGCGCTTTGTCGTCATCGCTAGAAATTGGCACATCAAAAGTATTGAAGACATTAGCCAAGTGCCTCTTATAGCCATCTTTAGAAACTGGAATTTGTCGCTTTTCGACAGTATCAGTACGTTGTAGGCTTAAGTCCGTATTCATTACATAATCAGAAATTGTTCTAAAAACAGGTGCAGCAACATCACCACCATAACTACCGTTTTTTTGGGGGTCATTTATCATGACTATACATGCATATTTAGGATTGTCTGCAGGAAAGTACCCTACAAATGATGCTAGGTGTCTTTTGTTGTCGTACACACCATCAATAATCAATTGGGCGGTGCCCGTTTTACCCGCTATTTTATACTGTTTAGATTTAATGTTTTTAGCAGTCCCGTTTTCGACTACACCCTCAAGCATTTGTTTCACTTTTTTAATTGTAGTCATAGAGCAAATGGATGGATTTAAAACCTTTGGATTAAAGCTTTTTTCTGTTATACCATTTGCCATTATAGACTTTACAAAAAGTGGTTTCATACGCTGTCCGTCATTAGCGATAGCGGCATAAAAACTTAGAATTTGTAATGGCGTCATTTTTATTCCATAACCAATAGACATCCAAGGCAAAGTAGTTCCAGACCAATTGGAAGATTGTTTAGGATGTCTTACATCAGGCTTAACCTCTCCAGACAATGCAATGCCAAGCGGCTCATTAATTCCCATACTATAAAGTCTATCTACGAATTGCGAAGGCTTGGCTTTATAGTGTTTATTGATAAGTTTTGAAATTCCGACATTAGAAGACTTAGTAAATGATTCCTCTAAAGAAATTACACCATAGCCACCTTTTTTAGAATCACGCATAACTCTATCATAAAAGCTATGTTTTCCGCCTGTTGTGTTAACAGAATCGTCCAACTGTAGAAAACCATCTTCAAGTCCTGCAATGACAGAGGCTAACTTAAAAGTAGAGCCTGGCTCAATACTTCTTCCTATAGCAAAATTGTAAAACTCAACATACTTATCTTCATCGACTTTCTTGAGGTTTACAATTGACTTTATTTCGCCAGTAGCTACTTCCATTAGTATTGTAGTACCAAAGTCTGCATCATGAAAATATAATCTGTCCTCGAGGGCTTGATGTGCAATATCTTGAAAACGAATATCAATGGTAGTAATCACATCTTTGCCAGGAAAGGACTCTCTTTCTCGAATAGGCATCCATTCATTACCTGCCAACCTATGTTCTAATCTCTCGCCATTTTTGCCTTTCAAATCGTAATTGAAAGCGCCTTCGATGCCAACCGATTTGGATTGTTTTTTATGATATCCTATGGTTCTACCTGCCAACTGTTGAAATGGCTTTTGACGTATATTCAGTTGCTTATACTGAAAACCTCCTTTATATCGCCCTTTACTAAAAATTGGGAACTGCTTTAATAACTTAAGCTGATTATAGTTTACTTTTCTCTTTATGAGAGCATAGCGACTCTGTTTAGCCCATACTTTTCTTAAATAATCGGAATAATCCGAGGCTGGTTTATCATCAAAAAGGGCCGATAATTTAGCCGATAATTCTTCAACCTCATCAAGAAATAATTCTTTATCGACTTGTTTAGCATCCCAACGTATCTCATATTCAGGTATTGAAGTCGCTAATAGCGATAAATCATCAGAATAAATATTACCTCTTGATGCTGGAACTGTAACCGTCCGTGTGACATTGTAATTCTCAGTATTGTATAAATGTGACTCAAAAATCTGAGTATATAGTGGTTGAATGATAATAACAAGCGCCAACAAAATCATAAAAAGGTATATAGCAACAGCTCGTCTTTTTATGTTTTTAGAGTGTTTCATTAGTTAGCACGAATTATAAAAGGTTGAGAATCGCTTTGTTGTAGTCCTTGACTAGCCACTAAAGATTGAACTTCGGTTTGCTTACTTTGAAACATCAGTAAAGACTTAGTTGTAATGTATTCTGAACGTAGGTCTTTGAGCTCTCTTTCTAAAGATGAAATTGTTCTTACATAACCTTCGGCTCGGTATGAATTATTGATGTAAAACACTATGAGCAAACAGATATAAAGAGAGAAAGGCAATAACTCAAACAAGCCTTTTTCAAGAACTTTGCCACTCAATAAATCGGAAAGTCCGTTTTGAAATCCTTTCTTAGGCTGATATGTGTGTTTTAAATCCTTCATACCTTTTGACCTACTCTTAATTTTGCACTTCTAGAGCGTGGATTACTATCTAATTCTTTTTGTGTTGCAGTGATGGGCTTCCTATTAATAGAATTTAGAACAAGCTTAGGAACACCATAAAAATCCTTTTCTATTTCTCCTTCGAAATTGCCTGACTTTATGAGGTTTTTCACTAATCTATCTTCTAATGAATGGTAGGATATCACAGATAATCTACCTCCTTTTTTTAGCAAATCAACAGACTGACTTAGCATATCTTTTAAAGCGTTAATCTCATCATTGACTTCTATACGAATTGCTTGAAAAAGCTGAGCTAAGATTTTATTTTTCTTGTGTGGAGGCACATGTTCTTTTACGGCATCTTTCAAGTCCTCAGTCGTTGAAATAACCTTTTCTTCTCTGTAATTAACTATAGCTTTTGCTAAAGGATAAGCGTTGTTTAGCTCCCCAAACTTTCTAAAAATCCGACTTAATTCGTTAAGGTCATAGTCGTTTACTACGGTTTTGGCAGACAGTTCTTGCTCTCTATTCATTCGCATATCCAAATCACCGTCTTCTCGAATGGAAAATCCACGTTCTGCAGTATCAAATTGATGTGAAGAAACACCCAAATCCGCAAGAATACCATCAACCTCATGGACACCTTCTAGACGTAAAAACTTTTTGATAAACCTAAAGTTCTGAGCAATTAAAACTAAGCGATCATCATCAACACAATTTTGTTGTGCATCGCTATCTTGATCAAAGGCAAAGAGCTTGCCATTTTCTAGTTTTTGTAGTATGGATTTGGAATGACCGCCACCGCCAAAAGTGACATCAACATAGATTCCGTTAGGTTGGATAGAAAGGCCAGCTATTGATTCTTCTAATAAAACTGCCTCGTGATATCCCATTAGTCTTCTTTTTCGATGTTGCCCATTACTTCCTCTGCTAAATCTGCAAAATCAGAAGTAGCATCTTTTAGAACTTGCTCGTATTGATCTTTATCCCAAACCTCAATCATATTGACTGAACAAGAAATGACTACGTTTTTTGAAATGTTAGCAAAGCTGATTAGATCCTTTGGAATTTGGAGTCGAGCATTAGAATCCGTTTCTAACATTTTGACACCAGCAGTAAAAAGACGTATGAAGTCATTATTTTTCTTAACAAATCGATTCAACTTATTTACCTCAGACATCAAGACATTCCATTCGCTCATAGGATGTATTTCAAGGCAACTACTAAACACAGAACGCTTCAAAACAAAGCCCTCTCCTATGATAGGAGACAACTGTTTTTTCAAGACTGCAGGTAGCATAAGCCTACCCTTAGCGTCAATCTTACATTCGTATGTTCCAATTAGGTTTATCATCAAAATCGTATGTAAGCTGTAAATATATATAATTTTACTCCACTTTTTACCACTTTTTACCACTTTGTTGATAACTCATGATACTTTTCTCTAATTACACCTATTTTCTTGGGTTAAAATCTATTTGGCTTTGAGATGATTTTTTTACGTATTTTTGTGGAAAATTTAATCTGAATGGTTTTAGAAACAATTAAAGAAAAGGGCTATGAATACATAGAGGTTGGAGAAGGCCCCGTAATTGTTTTATTGCATGGTTTGATGGGAGGTTTAGACAATTTTGAAAACGTCATTCCAAAACTTGCTTCTAATGGATACAAAGTGATTGGTCCAGTTCTACCTCTTTTTGAAAAACCTATCCTTAAAACTAGCATCAAACATTTTTCAGATTATATCCACGAGTTTTTAAAATTTAAAGGCCTTGATAAAGTCACTTTATTTGGCAATTCTTTAGGCGGACATATCTCTTTAGTATACGCCAAAGATCACCCTGAAATGGTTGACGGCTTAGTACTAACAGGAAGTTCTGGTCTGTATGAAAACTCAATGGGCGACACCTTCCCAAGACGAGGCGACTACAACTATATTCGCAAAAAAACAGAAGAAGTTTTTTACGACCCTAAAATGGCAACAAAGGCTTTAGTTGATACTGTTTTTGAGATTGCCAATAATAGAAATTCTGTGATTCGCTTACTTACAATGGCCAAATCGGCTATTCGTCATAATATGAGTAGTGACATTCCTCATTTAGACTTTCCTGTATGTTTAGTTTGGGGTAAACAAGATAGTGTAACACCTCCTGAAGTTGCCGAAGAATTTCATAGTCTTTTCCAACGTTCGGATTTGTATTGGATCGATAAATGTGGTCATTCACCCATGTGGGAACATCCAGAAGAATTTTCTAAAATTCTTTGCAGTTGGCTGAACGCCAATATCAAATAAATTTAAAATGCGCATCAAACAAGCTGAGTTTATTATCAGTAATACAGACATTAATAAATGTCCTAAAGCCGATATGCCCGAATATGCCTTTATTGGGCGTTCCAATGTGGGCAAATCTTCTTTAATTAATATGCTAACAGAGAGAAAAAGTCTAGCTAAAGTTTCAGGCAAACCGGGAAAGACTCAGCTTAT
>CAXFLH010000014.1:0-22711 GCA_964003875.1 uncultured Flavobacteriales bacterium
CTACTCTAAAGGAAATGGAATATTTGAAAGTCCTGCATGGATGAGGGTGTTAATTAGAGATACAGAAGATCCCTTTAATATTGTTTCTCACCACCAAACAGGTGGACTTAATATCATTGACTTAGCAAATATTTACTCTTGTTCATTTATTGCAACTCAAGATTTAGGAAAATCATTAGACGACACACACTTTGAACTTGTAGGTCGTTTTGAGCAAGCAGACCTCAGAGGCTGTAACTTAATGCTAGAAGAAAATGATTATACGAAAAGCTGAAAAAAATGAACTTGATGCCATTATGCAGGTCTATAAATCTTGTGTAAGTGGTATGATGGCACTAGGAATAGACCAATGGGACGAAACCTACCCCAATCGAGAAATCATTGAACAAGATTTAGAAATTGGCGACTATTATGTAGGACTTATTGATAACGAAATTGTTGCAGGTATTAAGATTGATTCTGTACAAGACTCTACTTATCTAACGATAGATTGGGCAGATAACACCAATAATTTTATGGTCGTACACAGACTATGCTCAAAAACTAAAGTATGGAATCAAGGTGTCGGTAAAAAAATGATGGAATTTGCTGAAAGTTTAGCAAAAAAGAATAATTGTGTATCAATGCGATTAGATACATATATCAATAATCCCAAAGCCATAGCGTTTTATAAGCGTTTAGGCTATAATCAATTGGGTCATATTCACCTCAAAGCTGACAAAGACATCTATTATTGTTTTGAAAAAGTATTGAATTAGGATACTATAACTAAGAAATAATTCTTTTTTCCTTTTTGAATAAGTAAATACTTATTTGATATCAATTCGTCTGAAGATAGCTGCTTATCAGCAGTAATTTTTGTTTTATTAATACTGACAGCATTACTCTGAATCATTCTTCTAGCTTCTCCTTTAGAAGCAAACACTTGTGTTTTTTCAGCCAAAAAATCAAAAATATCCGTTTCTAAATCAGAGGCACTGACTTCAAATTGTGGCACCCCATCAAATATAGAAAGAAAGGTATCTTCATCTAAAGACATTAAATCTTCAGAAGTAGATTTGCCAAATAAAATATTGGAAGCTGTAATTGCTGCTTTTAAATCATCTTCTGAATGTACACGTTTAGTAATGTCTTCAGCTAAGGTTTTTTGGAGTAGCCTTTGGTGCGGTGCTTCATCGTGCTGCTGTTCAAGCTGCTCAATCTCTTCTTTTGTCATTAGCGTAAAAATACGAATGTAGTTTTTAACATCTTGATCAGAAGAATTTAACCAAAATTGGTAAAACTTATAAGGCGATGTTAGTCGTTTATCTAACCAGACATTACCTTCTTCAGTCTTTCCAAATTTTCCCCCATCTGCCTTTTTCAATAATGGCGTAGTAACAGCAAAAGCTTCACCACCAGATTTTCTTCTTATGAATTCAGCACCTGTAGTGATGTTGCCCCACTGGTCTGAACCGCCTAATTGAATTTTACAGTTTTTATTTTTGAATAGCCAATAAAAGTCATAGCCTTGAACCAATTGATAACTAAATTCGGTAAAGCTCATACCCGTTTCCAGACGAGACTTTACAGAGTCCTTAGCCATCATATAGTTGATAGAGATATGCTTACCTGCTTCTCTTATAAAGTCTAAAAAACTAAAGTCTTTAAACCAATCGTAATTATTAACGATTTCAGCAGAATTTTCACCACAATCGAAATCCAAAAATCGTTCCATTTGTATCTGAACACATGTTAAATTATGCTGTAAAACTTCTTCTGAAAGCATATTTCTTTCCTTTGACTTACCCGAAGGATCACCAACCATACCTGTTGCTCCTCCCATCAATGCTATAGGCTTATGACCACAACGCTGAAGATGAACCAATATCATAATCTGAACTAATGAACCAATGTGTAAAGAGTCTGCAGTAGGGTCAAAACCAATATAAGCCGTCGTCATTTCTTTTTGTAATTGCTCCTCAGTACCTGGCATGATATCATGAATCATACCTCTCCATTTTAATTCTTCTACAAAGTTCATTGTTTGTTATTTCTTTTAAGGCAAATATAAATATATGTAAAACATTGGGGCTATTTTTTGTCTACCTTTGTTCTCAATGATATTTTTAACAGGTGGAACGGGTTTGGTTGGGGCACATATACTCCTAAAATTGACCGAAAATGGGCATAAAGTCAAGGCTTTGAAAAGAAAAGAAAGCTCATTAACTGTCATTGAAAATATCTTTTCTCATTACAATAAAGTAGATTTATTACAATCCATAGAATGGATAGATGGCGATTTATTAGACCTGTTTTCCTTAGAAGAAGGTATAAAAGATTGTCAGACAGTCATACATTGTGCAGCTATTGTTTCATTCAACCCAAAAGATTTTGAAAAAATGATGAAACAAAATGTGGAAGGCACTGCGAATATTGTTAATCTATGCCTTGAACATAATATCGAAAAGTTAGGCTATGTCAGTTCTATTGCTACTCTAGGTAGTGTCGAAGAAAATAAAGTTAGAACGGAAGATGATTATTGGAAAGAAAGTAAATCAAATACACAATACGCCATAAGTAAGTATTTGTCTGAGCAAGAGGTTTGGCGTGGTATAGAAGAAGGTTTGAATTCAGTTATTGTCAATCCATCGGTCATATTAGGGCCTGGAGATTGGACAAAAGGAAGTTCTCAAATGTTTGAAAAAGTATGGAGTGGCTTAAAGTTTTATAGCACCGGAAGTACTGGTTATGTTGATGTTTTAGATGTGGCTGAATGTCTAATAAAACTGTTAAATAGTGCTATCACAAATGAACGATTCATTTTAAATGCTGGACAGATGAAGTATAGAGAAGTTTTCGATACAATAGCAGAAAACCTAAATAAACCAAAACCTCATATTAAAGTTACACCCTTTTTAAAGGAAGTCGCTTGGCGAGTAGAATGGCTCAAGTCTATCATCACCAACAAAAGTCCATTAGTCACTAAAGAAACAGCAAATACGGCTATGAAAAACAAAAGTTTTTCAAACCAAAAAATTGTAGACGCTTTGGGTTATGAATTCATACCTATATCAGAAAGTATCAAGCGATACAGCCAATGGTTTTTAAAAGAACACACTAGTTCTTAGACTTCTCCTCTAAAAGTTGTAATTCTTGTAATACCTTATCATAAATCACCAATAATTCCTCGTTGGCATCGGAGGTATAATAATTCCAACTCTTATCAAAATCATCTTCGGAATAACCTAAAGAAAGATAACAGTCTGACATTAATGAATCTACATGAAATTTTGAAAAATCACCTTGATATTGAAAGGTGTTTAACTCCGATACAATAAGTTGTCTTTGGGTTAAAATTGTAATCATATCATCAGAAGATATGACATCTGTTCTCTTTAGTTTTGAACCGTCAGAACATGATTGAATTGCCACAATAAGAATTATTAACAAGAAATTTTTCATTTTTCAAAGGTAATGAAGTAATTTGATACACTAATAAGAGTATATTTGTATAATTATTTACTTAAAAAAAAACACAATGAAAAATTTAGTTTATGTTTCAGCAATTGCTTTTATGGGCTTAGTAGCTTGTGGTGCTCCTGCTGACCAAAAAGAAGCTGCTACTGAAGAAGCTGTTGACACTGTGGAAGTTAGCGTTGAAACAGTAGAAATGGACTCTACTGCTGCTGAAGTTGACTCTACTACTACCGAAGAGGAAGTGACTGAGTAATGCGTTTCACATCAAAAAATTAAAGGGGCTTAGGCCCCTTTTTTTATCTATCAAAAGTTAATCGATGACCTTTTTGGGATTCATCAAAAGTTCCATTTTGATAAGCCAAATGACCATTAACCCAAGTATGTGTTACTCTTGACCTGAATGTATTTCCCTCGAATGGAGACCAAGCGCATTTGTACAAAATATTATCTTTATTGACTTCCCAAGGGTTGTCAATTTCGACAAGCACTAAATCTGCTGCATATCCCTCTCTTATAAATCCTCTGTTTTCAACTTGGAAACAAATAGCAGGGGCATGACACATTTTCTCAACAATTTTCTCTAATCTTATTTTACCTTGATGATAAAGCTCTAGCATCGCCACTAAAGCATGTTGTACAAGAGGGCCACCAGAAGGTGCATTGAAATAAGTGTTGTTTTTTTCTTCTAAAGTATGAGGGGCGTGGTCAGTAGCTATTATATCAATTCTATCATCCAACAAGGCTTCAAAAACAGCCTCTTTATCAGCTTTACTCTTTACCGCAGGATTCCATTTTATATGAGTTCCTTTGTCTGCATATTGGCTATCATCAAACCATAAATGATGGATACACACTTCAGCCGTTATCCGTTTTTCTTCTAATGGAATATCATTTCTAAACAATTCCATTTCTTTAGCAGTAGACAAGTGAAAAACATGTAATCTAGTATCGTGTTTTTTAGCTAATTCAATAGCCATTGATGAGGATTTATAACATGCTTCGTCGCTTCTTATCTTTGGGTGCATTTCGATAGGCACATCTTCACCGTAAACGGATTTATAATGAGCTGTATTCTGTTGTATCGTAGCTTCATCTTCGCAGTGTACAGCAATCAACATTTTTGATTTTTCAAAAATGTTTTCTAATACGCTTTTGTCATCAACAAGCATATTACCTGTTGAAGAACCCATAAATATTTTGATTGCACCAACATTTTTTGGGTCTGTTTTTAGAACTTCTTCCAAATTGTCGTTTGAAGCTCCCATAAAAAAAGAGTAGTTAGCTAATGATACTTCTTTGGCTCTTTGGTATTTCTGCTCTAAAAGCTCCTGAGTAAGAGTCTGTGGTTTGGTGTTTGGCATTTCCATAAATGAAGTAATGCCTCCTGCCACTGCAGCTTTGGACTCAGTATATAACTCTCCTTTGTGAGTCAATCCAGGCTCTCTAAAGTGAACTTGGTCATCAATAATACCCGGCATTAAATACTTTCCTTCAGCATCAATACTTTCATCTGCTTGAACGTCTAATGATTGTCCAATTTGAGCAATTAAACCGTTTTGAATGAACACATCTGCAAGAAAAATTTTCCCTTCATTAATCAGAAGAGCATTGCTAATTAAAGTGCTACTCATACTTTAGGCTTTTGTTTGAATTTAGTGAATAAGCTAGAAATTTTCATTTGAATAACACCAATAAAGGCTTCAAAGAAAATTGAGGTATCCATTTTAGAATTACCTTCTTTTCTATCGGTAAATATTACGGGAACTTCAACAATGTCAAAATTAGACTTCCAAGTCTTGAATTTCATTTCAATTTGAAAGGCATAACCTACGAATTTGATTTTATCGAGGTTTATGGTTTCTAAAACGTGGCGTCTGTAACAGATAAAACCTGCTGTTGAATCATTTACAGAAAGACCAGTAATGAACTTGACATATTTAGAGGCAAAAAATGACATTAACAATCGGCTCATGGGCCAATTCACGATATTGACACCATTGGTATAACGTGAGCCAATAGCTAAGTCGTTACCATCATTTTTACAAGCGGAATATAATCTTAACAAATCGTTTGGGTCATGCGAAAAGTCAGCGTCCATTTCAAAAACAAAATCATAATCTCTATTTAACACCCATTTAAAGCCGTGAATGTATGCTGTCCCTAGTCCTAATTTACCTTGGCGCTCTTCAATATAGAGTCCTTTAAATTCTTGTTGAAGGCCTTTAATAATATCTGCTGTGCCATCAGGTGAGCCATCATCAACAATCAAAATATCGAAAGAATGACTAAGCGAAAAAACTTTTCGAATTATTCGTTCAATGTTTTCTTTCTCATTGTACGTGGGTATTATGACTAAACTATCAGACATTGAGTGATTTCTATTTTGTAAATATATACAATTTGTTAGTTAAAATTTATTGAATTATAACGTTAAATTAACCTTTCAATATGATAAAAATGATAATTTTATAATTGGATTGAATTTCTTCTTTAAATAAAGGAAATTTAAATTAAATTTGATGCAATTAACAAAATACCCACATTTATGAAATCAATTTTATCTTTTATTTTAATATTATCTTCTTATAGTCTTATAGCACAAGATTGCTCTGAGCTTTTCTTTTCAGAATATGTAGAAGGTAGTTCAAACAACAAAGCTGTTGAAATTTACAACCCAACTGATGCTCCAATAGATTTGAGTAGTTACAGTATAGAGCGTTATTCCAATGGTTCTGATGCAGTTTCTGACCAAATGAATTTATCTGGGACTATAAACGCCGGAGAAACTTGGATAGTTACAAACTCTGACACCAATTCAACTAATGAATTTGGTTATATTATGGTTGAACTATATAATATGGCCGATCAATGGGCACCTGTTTACCCATCTCCATTGTACATGAATGGTAACGATGCTATGACACTTTCAAAAAATGGATCTATCATTGATATAATTGGAAAAATTGGCGAGGATCCAGGAGATGCGTGGACTGATGATGCTACTGCTGGATTTACTGATGCCAATGGTGGCGCATGGTGGACTAAAAACCATACGCTTGTAAGAAAAGCAAGTGTCAAATCAGGTGTTACAACAAGCCCCATTCTTTTCAACCCAGCTGCTGAATGGGATTCATTATCCATTAACACATGGACAAACCTTGGCAATCATGAATGCGATTGTTCTTCCGGAGGTCCATCTTCAATTGAAGATAAAACAACTTCTTTTGTTATTTATCCTAATCCAGCGACAAACATGCAAACTATTAATGTAAGTGCTAACAAAGCCATTAAATCTTTTGAATTGATTAACGCTCTTGGACAAAAAGTTAATTTAAATTACACTAATTCAAATTCACAAGCTTATATACACACTCACAACATAAATAGTGGTATTTATAGTTTGACTATAATATTTGAAGACAATAGCATCAAGAATAGCTCAATTGTCATAAACTAAAACTTCTAATTTAAAGTGCTGATAGAATTCTATCAGCACTTTTTTTTATTTAATTATTCAATGAAACTTCACCTTATCTTATTGTTCTTTTTAACATCAACAGTGAGTACTACTTTAGCACAAACCCGTGTGAGTGGTACCATAACTGACAATACTACCAACGACCCTTTGTTTGGAGCAACAATAGCCTACGATGGAAAAGGAATTATTAGTGATTTTGATGGGAATTTTGCCTTTGTGACTAGTGAAGAATCTATTGAGGTGACATTTTCTTATGTAGGCTACGAAAAAGTAATAAAAAAATTAACCCTTAACGGTAAACCCATTAAGTTAGAAATCAAATTAAATACTATCCTTTTAAATGAAGTACAAGTTGTTGCAGATGTGGCTATTGACAGGAAAACACCTGTAGCCTTTTCCACTATTCCACTAAAAAAGATTAACGAAGAATTAGCTTCACAAGACATTCCTATGGTGCTAAACTCTACGCCTGGCGTTTATGCTACTCAACAAGGTGGTGGCGATGGTGATGCACGAATAACAATTAGAGGGTTTAACCAACGTAATGTTGCAGTAATGATTGATGGTATTCCCGTTAACGATATGGAAAACGGATGGGTGTATTGGTCCAATTGGTTTGGTTTAGATGCTGTGACTAGTAATATACAAGTACAGCGAGGTCTTGGAGCATCTAAAATAGCTATTCCATCAGTTGGTGGTACTATGAACTTACTCACCAAAGGTATTGATAGCAGAAAAGGTGGAAGTTTCAAACAAGAAGTAGATTCTTATGGAAAATTAAGAACGTCCATAGGCTACAATTCAGGCAAATTGAAAAAAGGCTGGGGGTTTACCTTTGCAGGTTCGTATAAAAGAGGTCGTGGTTTCGTGGACGAAACATTTAGCGAGGGCTTTTTCTATTATGCAAAAGTACAAAAGAGCTTAGGAAAGCATACACTCAGCTTATCAGCACTTGGTGCGCCTCAACAACACGGACAACGCTCCTACAAAAGTGATATCGCAACCTATTCTAGCGAATATGCCAATGATTTAGGCATCAACGATACTTTGTTTGGAGAATACTCAAATAAAGGCATTAACTATAATAAGCATTGGGGGAACTTAAACCGATGGGAGCTTAACTCTAATGGTGATACTATTTCTAATTTAGGTACCCTTAACTCTAAGAAAAATTATTACCACAAACCTCAATTTTCTTTACGTGATTTTTGGGCAGTTAGCGACAAACTATACATTTCAAATATTGCTTATGTATCAATTGGTCAAGGAGGAGGTACTAATCTGAGTGGCAATACCAATAATCTAGACTCAATGGGACAATACAATTTTCAAGATGCTTATGATTTCAACAGAAATAATATAAATCCACTTTACAATTCAACAGAAAAAGCCTCAAACACCTATCTATATAGTTCTAGAAATAATCATTATTGGTATGGTGCTTTATCTACTGCAAATTATCAGCTTAATAAGTTGTTCACTTTGTCAGGGGGTATCGATTTACGTTATTACAAAGGTGAGCATTACAGAGAAGTATATGACTTATTAGGTGGTGACTATGCTGTTGACGAAGGCAATAATTTACTTCAAGAAAGTCAAATCAAAAGAGTTGGAGATAGAGTTGGCTATCACAACGATGGTGTTGTTAAATGGTCAGGATTATTTTCTCAGCTTGAATATAGCGATGATAAGGTAAGCGCATTTCTAAACATTTCAGGATCAAATTCGGCATACAAAAGAATTGACTATTTCAAAAAGAAAGACCTAGTATTAGATGACACTACCTATGTAGAAGCCTTAGGCACTTCTGTCTTTACTGAAATAGTATATGACGAAAATGACAACATTGTTGGTGCTGTAAAAACTATGCAAGAAGATACTATTGTTCACAATGGTGTAGCATATACTATGAATTCGCCTGAGGCAAGACAGCAAGAAACGTCATGGAAATGGATAAGGGGCAAAACAATTAAGCTGGGAGCGAATTATAACATAGACTTTAATAACAATGTCTTTTTCAATATTGGTTACATTTCCAAAGCACCTCGTTTTAATAATATCTACGATTACTCTAACAACTTGTATCGCGATATAGAAAACGAAATTGTAAAAGCTGTAGAAGGAGGATATTCTTTCCGTTCTCGTTCTTTTTCTGCCAATGTCAATGGATATTTTACACAATGGGAAAATAAACCGTCCAATGGTGGTGTTACCATAATGCTTGATGATGAGCCTATTAGAGCTAACATCAATGGTATGGATGCTTTGCATAAAGGTATTGAAATGGATATGGTTTTTAAAATATCTGATAAAGCGTCTATTGAATTATTATATTCAATTGGGGATTGGACTTGGCAATCTAAAGACAGTGTTCGTTTTTACGATGATAATAACAACGCTATTATTGACGATTTTGGAAATGAAGTAGTCGAATCATTTGATGCTGTGGGTGTGCATGTGGGTGATGCTGCACAAACTCAACATGGTATAAGCTTCAGATACGAACCACTAGACCACATCTACTTAAAAGTTAGAGGAACATACTTTGATGATTACTACTCTGACTTCGACCCTCTTTCTTTAGATGGTGAAAATGCAGGGCGAGAATCATGGAAAATACCAGCTTATTCTTTAGTAGATTTTCATGCTGGTTACACCCTAAAATTGAATAAAAAAAGCAAAATCAACTTTCGTTTAAGTGTTCTAAACGCCCTTAACGAAGTGTATATTTCAGATGCTCAAAACAACGACTCATACAATGCAGAATACGCTGAATTTGATGCCAAGTCTGCTGGAGTATTCTTTGGAATGGGCAGAAGAATTAATTTATCAGCAAAATTGACTTTCTAACATTAACATTATGAAAAAAATATTCTTATTAATTGGATGTATTGGATTACAACTTAACCTATACTCTCAAGATATAGCAACTGCTCGAACTCAAGGTGAGGGGGCAACCGTCACTATAAGTGGTATTGTAACTAATGGCGATGAATTGGGTAGCCCTATCCGATATATAGAAGATGCTACTGCAGCATTAGCTATTTATGACCCTGAAGTAATGGGAAATGTCAATAGAGGCGATAGTATTACAGTTACAGGTGTACTTGTAGATTACAACGGATTACTTGAAGTTCAGCCAGTTAATGACTTAACAAATCACGGAAGTGGATATAGCATTAATGCTCAACTCATAACCCCAAATCAAATAGGTGAGGATACAGAATCCGAACTTGTTAGTATCGAAAATGTTGTGTTTGAAAATGCAGGGCAAGTTTTTAGCGTGGGAACTCATAACTTTTCTTCAGAAGAGCAAAGTGGCATAATTTATATCAAGGCAGGAAGTAGTTTAGAAAATACACTTATCCCATCTTGCCCAGTTAAAATGACTGCTATTTCTTCACAATATTCGTTTACAGGATTTGATGGCTATCAATTACTCATTAGAGATGAAAATGACTTTGAATTTAGCGGCGAAATTTGCTTTAGTTCTACAGTCACACAAAGCAACATTACAACATCAAGTTTTGATGTCAATTGGAGTACTAACTTAGAAAGTTACTCTAATGTGTCTTATGGATTAACTCCCGAATTGGAATTAGGCGAAATTAACGACTCTGACAACCTAACTTCTCTTGAACACACTATCAGTTTAGAAAACTTAGAAGCAGGAACAATATATTATGTTCAAGCCTTTTCTAATACGGAAGAAGAAAATGCCTATTCAGCACTATATGCCTTTGCTACGCAATCGACTTCATCAGGAAAAATCCGACTATGCTTCAACAATTCTGTTGATACAAATGTAGCAACCATTGAAAATGCTCAATCCTCAGGAGTATATACTAATGACTCTATCAAAGCATATATTGATAAAGCTATGCACACACTAGACGTAGCTGTATATAACCATTCTGATGCTATGATTACCTCAGCCATTAACGATGCCTATGAAAGAGGCGTTAGAGTAAGATACATCACTTGTGAATCTACTACTACAATGGCATTAGGAAGTTTAAATGATAATATCCCTGTTTTAGAAAGACCTGAAATTATGGGAATTATGCACAACAAATTTATTGTTATTGATGCTGATATTGCCGATAGCTCTTGGGTGTTAAGCGGCTCAACTAATTGGACTTCTGAACAAATTTTTAACGACCCAAATCATATTATAATGGTTCAAGATCAATCTGTAGCAAGAACGTACGAATTGGAATTTAATGAAATGTGGGGGAGTGATGGTGATGAACCAGACGCAGCTAACGCTAAATTTGGAAGTGATAAATCAAACAATACGCCTCACCAATTTATTGTCAACGGCAATCAGTTTGAGGTATATTTCTCGCCTTCTGATAATACAACCCTAAATATTTCTAACGCTCTTAAAACTGCAGATGAAGAAATTGACTTTGCTTTATTAGTATTTACAAATAATCAATTGGCCAATACTATTGTTGAAAGATACGATGATGGCGTTGAAGTCAATGGAATAATTGAGCAAGTAAATACGCAAGGTTCAGAGTACGAATACCTATTAGATATAGGTGTCAATGTGATGTCCCATCAAGGCTTTGGGGATAGCTTTCACCACAAGTACTGTATCGTAGACCATGCCAATACAGATTCTGACCCGCTAGTCATAACGGGTTCTCATAATTGGTCTGGTGCAGCAGAAACTAACAACGATGAAAACACTATGATTATTCATGACGCTAATATTGCCAATCAGTTTTATCAAGAATTTCATCAACGAATGAACGAATTGGAAAATCAAGTAGAGCCTTCATATAACTGTGTTGGTGAAGCTTGTATAGACCCTATGGACGGAAGTGGTACTTATTCTTCATTAGTCGCTTGTGAATTTGTTTGTACTTCTACCTCAATTGATGAGTTAAAAACACAAGAAATACAAGTTTATCCAAATCCAAATAACGGTACGTTTACATTACAAGTAGTTGGTCTAGAATCTGCAAATATGGAGTATAAGATTGTCGATATTCAAGGCAAAACTATCGTTACAGATTATGCAACTATCACCAATGGACTGAACAAAATTGAAATGAAGAAGAATCTGAAAGCAGGTTTATACTTTATAGAATTTGCTAATGAGCGTATTAAATTCGTTGTTCAATAACTAGAGACAAAAGCGAACAGTCATTTCAAAAAATTCTTGAGGTTTTTCGGCGTGAAGCCAATGTCCAACCTCATCTACTGTTTGTATTTCGGCATCTGTAAAATGCTTAAAGATTAGGTCTTCATCATCATCGTTTATGTAATTGGAATTCCCCCCTTTAATAAATAAGGTAGGTGTGGAGCAGTTCGCTTCATTATCCAAAGCCTCTCCAACATTAGCAATATTTTGTGAAATAGATTTTAGGTTAAATCTAAAGTCTAATTGCCCTTTTTCTTTCCAATACATACTTTTCAATAAGAATTGACGAACATCGCCCTCTTCAATATACTCCGATAAGACGGCATCAGCCTGAGAGCGGGACTCTAAAATTGAAAAGTCGAGCATTTTTAGACCTTCAATAATTTTATCGTGATGTATGGGATAAAAACGTGGTGAGATATCAACTATGATTAACTTGGATAAAAATTCAGGATAACTTACTGCAAATTGCATAGCCGTTTTACCGCCTAATGAATGACCTATGATAATGACATCATTCAATTGATTATCTATAATGTATTGATGTAAGTCATTAGATAAGTGCAAATAAGAAAATTCATCTGAGTGAGGAGAACGTCCATGATTACGTTGGTCAATGAGGTGTACCTCAAAATAATCGGCATACCGTTTAGCTAAAGATTGCCAATTATCGGACATTCCGAATAAGCCATGAATAATAAGTAATGGTTGTCCCTCTCCTAAAACCCTAGAATACAGCTTCACTTTATCAAACAATTTTTATAACTCTCTATAGTCTTTTCCAAACCCAAATATAATGCATCTGATATTAGAGCATGTCCTATAGATACTTCATCTAAATAAGGAACAGAAGTAGCAAAGTAATTGAGATTTTCTAAATTCAAATCGTGTCCAGCATTTATGCCCAATCCTAGTTCTTTTGCTAAAATAGCCGATTCTACAAATGGCTTAACTGCTTTTACTTTGTTTATGGCAAAATGTTGAGCATAGCTTTCTGTATAAAGCTCTATTCTATCAGTTTGAATTGTATTAGCTCCCTCTATATACTTAGGTTCAGCTTCAACAAATAAAGATGTACGAATTCCAGCCCTTTTAAAATCTGATATAATGGATTTCAAAAAAGACTGATGAGTAAGCGTATCCCAGCCAGCATTAGAAGTTATGGCATCAGGTGCGTCGGGAACTAATGTTACTTGATGAGGTTTTACAGACAGTACCAAATCAATGAAAGACTCTGAAGGATAACCTTCAATATTGAATTCTGTCGTAACAATTGGGGCTATTTGACGTACATCATTATAAGTAATATGTCTTTCATCAGGACGAGGGTGTACCGTAATACCGTCAGCGCCAAAGCGTTCGCAATTAGTAGCAGCTTCTAAAACATTTGGCATATTACCGCCACGTGCATTACGAATTGTTGCAATTTTATTAATGTTTACACTTAACTTTGTCATTAATAGATGAGATTATAAATACGGGGACAAAGTTAAAAATACTATGTTTGCCAAGTGTTATGATTACAAGAAAACTCATATCTAAGGAAATACAAACCATCACGCTAGAATATTCTGGAGCTGAAGCATTAGCTATTATGCAAGAATATCACCTTTCTCATTTAGCTATATTATCCAATAATGAACTTCTAGGTGTAATTTCGGAGGAAGACATCTGGGGTATGCACGATGAAAACAATAAATTAGATAGTATTAAGGAAAAAATACAACACTTTTTTATGCCTTTGGGTAAAGATGTTTTTGAAGTCATTAACTATATGGACAAACATAAACTGAGCTTACTTCCTATGTTAGCAAATGGAAAATACATTGGTTCTATAACTTATGAATCCATAATAAGCTCTTTAGCATCAATTATAGCTATTCAAGAAAGTGGTGGCGTTATCATCTTAGAAATGATGAAAAAAGAATACTCTATGAGTGAAATTGCTCAAATTGTAGAAAGTAATGGTGCACGTATACTGAGTGCTTATATTACCGACGTTGACGACAGAGATGTTATAAAGCTTACCCTGAAGCTCAATATTATAGAAATCGCTCCAGTCATTCAGACTTTCGAACGATACAAATATACTGTATCTGCAAGTTATAATCAGTCGGAAAACAAAGATAATCTAGGCGATAGATACGATTTATTAATGAGGTACCTTGACCCCTAATGCGACTAATCCTAACATTTTTAATAGTAATTATTGCTTTTAAGTCTTATTCACAAGAGGTGTTCAGAGTAAACTCTATTGAAATTGAAGGTAATAAAGTAACCAAAAGAGCAACGGTCTTGAGAGAATTGTCCTTCCAAATCGGCGATTCCTTGACACTCAAAGAATTTAACGAAAAACTCAAACAAAGTGAGTTAAATATTGGCAGTCAGTGGCTCTTCAACTTTGTGGATATTGTCCCCTCCTACAATCAAAATGAGATTGATGTAAACATTGAAGTTGTAGAACGTTGGTATGTTTGGCCTTATCCGATTTTAGAAATTTCTGAACGTAATTTTAATGTCTTTTGGGATAGCTTAAAAAACTCCAATTACACTGATTTTTCTAGACTTAATTATGGTGTTTTTCTAAATTGGTACAATTTCAGAGGACGCAATGAACTCTTAAAACTAAAATTTAGAAAAGGCTATAAAGAACATTATTTATTTGAATACGATATTCCATACATCAATAAAAGCAAAACACTAGGAACAATACTCAATGTAGAATTGTTTAGAATGAAGCAATTTCACTATAAAACAATAGATAATACCTTATTGTATGAGAGCTATGATGACCAACATTTTTTAAATTGGAATAGTGCCTTCACACTTCAATATAAAAAGGATTTAAATCTAACCCACAGACTGAGCATAAAACATTCATGGTTTGAAGTTCCCGAAGATATTCAAACATTAAACCCTAATTTTTTAGGAAATGATAAACATGAATTTGAATTTTCTACACTAGAGTATCATTATGAAAACGAAAAAAGAAATTCTATTTCATATCCAACAAAAGGCTCTTTTAATGAAGTATTAATTTCTGCTCATAGAGGTCGAAACACCGACTTCAATAACTTTAAAATTATCGCTAAAACTGAAAACCATTTTGTACTAAAGCCAAGATGGTTCGTAGGCAATAGCATTAAAGCAAAAGCGCAAACTAATACGACACTACCATACATTTTAAACGAATCATTAGGTTTTGAAGATTACCTCAGAGGCTACGAATATTATGTAATTGATGGAGAACATTATGCTATGGCAAAAACAGCTATTAAGTACGAACTAGTACCTAAGCAAAAATTAGACGTTCCATATTTAAAAATGGAACAATTCAAAAAAAGCTATTATTCTTTTTACTTCAGTATATTTGCTGATATGGGAGTAGTCATTGACAATCAATACGCTGACGAAAATGCCTTAAACAATACCCTGTTGTTTAGTCAAGGTATGAGTTTAGATTTCGTAACGTATTATGACAAACTCTTGCGACTAGAATACAGTAGAAATCACCTCAACGAATGGGGCTTTTTTATTCATTTTTCAAATCCATTTTAAAATGAAAATTGCACTTTTTGGTACACATTTTAATTCAGCTAAAGCAAAATATGTTCAGCATCTTGTGAATAAGCTAGAACAAGAAAATATTAAGTTAATCATAGAAAATCAATTTAATGATAATCTAGTAGATATTAACTTCAAAAAAGATTTTGAAACCTTCGAAACACCACAAGAGTTGAAAGAAAAAGCCGATATTTTATTAAGTATTGGTGGTGATGGCACATTACTTGGAGCCATTACATTTGTTCGAGATTCTGATATTCCAATTTTAGGGATTAACACAGGTACACTCGGATTTATATCAAGTGTTTCTACCGACCAAATAGAATACGCTATCAATCACTTGTTAAAAGGCGAGTATAACATCAAGCAAAGAACCCTATTGCAACTAGAAAGTGAGAATAATTTATTTGGCGATACCAACTTTGCACTTAATGAAGTTACTGTACTTAAAAAAGACACCTCGTCTATGATTCGTGTTCACGCCTTTCTAGACGATGAATTTATTAATACCTACTGGGCAGATGGGCTAATTATATCTAGTCCTACCGGTTCAACGGGCTATTCTTTAAGTTGTGGCGGTCCTATTGTACTTCCGGGTACGAATAACTTCATTATTACCCCCATTGCTCCACACAATTTAAATGTACGTCCTATAATAGTTTCTGACAAATCAAAAATTACCCTAAAAGTTTCTGAACTTGATGAACTTGCTTTGGTAGCACTAGATAGTCGCTCAAGAGCTATAGGACCTGAATTGGAACTAAGCATTCGAAAAGCCGATTATAAGGTAAAATTGATACAATTTGAAAAGCAAAGTTTTATTTCAACCATTAGAGAAAAACTAATGTGGGGTAAGGACAAAAGAAATTAACACTATTACATCATAAATAACTATATTTGTGCGTTACGTATAAACTGTAAACGTAAAATTAGATGAAAAGACTAATCATATTTATTTTTTCCGCATTTACTTTCACTTCCAACAGTGCTTTTTCACAAGGAATAGATACTTACTCTGAATTAGGTGTAATGCTAGGTACTTCTTATTATATTGGAGATTTAAATGATCAACATCTTAGATTAGCAATGCCAGCAACAGCTTTACAATACAAAACAAATCTAAACAGAAGATTTGCGATAAGAGGAGGTATATCTTTAGGAGAACTCAGAGGAAGTGACAAACTTAATGATGTGGATACTGCTAAATTCAACAGAAATTTACATTTCAAATCTACTATATATGAACTCTCAGGCATTATAGAATTTAACTTTTT
Source organism: uncultured Flavobacteriales bacterium (assembly GCA_964003875.1). Classification (GTDB taxonomy): domain Bacteria; phylum Bacteroidota; class Bacteroidia; order Flavobacteriales; family UBA7312; genus UBA8444. The sequence goes on from CAXFLH010000014.1 coordinate 16,931, forward strand.
CCCTTACGAAACAGGCAATTTAAGATACTCTTTTACTCCTTATATTTTCACAGGAATTTCTATGTTCAACTTCAATCCTCAAGCTAGGAAGTTTGACACAGACACACCATTTGACAACGACGGTAATCAAACCAATAATGAATGGATAGACCTACAACCGCTAGGTACAGAAGGTCAGTACTCTAGTCAATATCCAGAGAAAGACCCCTATCAGCTTATTCAATTCGCTATTCCTGTTGGCATGGGCTTCAAAGCAAGTTTAGGTGAAAGATTTAGTTTGGCAATTGAATATGGTTTACGTAAAACCTTTACCGATTACATTGATGATGTTGGAGGTATTTATGCTAGCCCACAATATCTTTTTATGGAAAACGAAGACGCTGCTAATCTTTCTGATAGAAGTAACGCACTTCAAAATTATATCGCTAGTAACCCAGGTGCAGATATTACCACATGGACAGGCAATACTAACAGAAATAGAGCTAATGAAAACTTATGGGACGATTGGTATTATTTCGCTGGACTTACACTTTCATACAAGATTTACACTAAACCTAAAGTCTGTCAATACTAATCGATGACTCAACAAACTGACATCAACAAAGACACTTTACCCAAACACGTCGCAATTATCATGGATGGTAATGGTAGATGGGCTAAAAAGCAATCTAAAATTAGAATTTTTGGGCATAAAGTAGGTGTTAAGGCTGTAAGAGATACCGTTGAAGGTGCTGCAGAGCTAGGTTTAAAATACCTTACGCTTTACGCTTTTTCCTCAGAAAATTGGAATAGACCTAAAAAAGAAATAGATGCTCTTATGGAATTGCTAGTCAATACCATTCTTGATGAGACCAAAACACTAATGGAGAATAACATAAGGCTACAAGCCATTGGCAATTTAGAAGATTTACCCGAGAAATGTCTTCAAAATCTCAATTCAACAATAGAAAAAACAGCTAATAATTCTCATATGACTTTAGTATTAGCACTAAGTTACAGTTCAAAGAAAGAGGTTGCTCAGGCTGTAAAAAGTATCGTTAAAAAAGTAAAAGAAGGTGAACTGAAAAGTGAAGATATTAATGAAGATACTATCAAAAATCATCTATTCACACACAATATTCCTGACCCTGAGTTGTTAATACGAACAAGTGGCGAACAACGAATTAGTAATTTTTTATTGTGGCAAATAGCTTATTCTGAATTATATTTTACCGAAATATTATGGCCTGACTTTAGAAGAGAAAATCTTTTAGAAGCAATTACTAACTACCAAAAAAGAGAAAGAAGATTTGGTAAAACTAGTGAACAAATTGAAAAAGAAAATGCTTAAGAATAGTATACTCATATCTATCGTTTGTCTATTCATAAGTCATTTTGCGATGGCTCAAGTAAGTCTGTCTAGCACAAATTTTGACTACTCCAAGCCTAAAGAATTTAGCATTGGTGGCATTGATGTAGAAGGCACAAAATTTCTAGACCATAAAACACTCATTCAGCTTTCTACTCTTGAAGTTGGTTCAAGAATAATGGTTCCAGGCGATAAGCTCACTAAGGCTAGTCGCATTTTATGGCAACAAGGTCTATTCTCAGATGTTCAAATACGAGTTAAGTCGATCCAAGGGAATTCCATTTTCTTTACCCTCTATCTAGAAGAAAGACCTCGACTATCCAAGTTTAAATTTGAGGGCATAAAACGCTCTGAGATAGATGCTATACGTGATAAAATTAAACTAGCAAGAGGTAAAATCATTACTGAAAATGTCATTATCAACACCAAAAATATTATTGCTAGTCACTTTAAGGAAAAAGGTTTTTTGAATGTGAATACTACTGTAAGTCAAGTGGTGGATACCATTACCAAAAATCACGTTATTCTGGCATTGAATATCGAGAAGGGCAAAAAAGTAAAAATCGGAACAATTGACTTTGAAGGTAATGAAGTGTTTTCTGACAAACGCTTAAAACGTTTGATGAAAGACACCAAGGAAAAGAAATTCTTTAGGATTTTCAAAGCCTCTAAATTTTTAGATGAAACATATGAAAACGATAAAGAAAAAATCATAGCTAAATATAACGAAAAAGGACTCCGAGATGCTAAAGTTATCAGCGACACTATAACATACAACAAAGAGGAAGAACTACTTGATATTGGCTTAAAAATAAACGAAGGAAAAACCTACTATTTTGGAGATATTACCTTTGTAGGAAATACTAAATATTCAAATAACGAACTAACGGCATTAGTAGGCATTAACAAAGGTGACATTTTCGACCAAAGTGTTCTAGAAACTCGAGTTTTGGGTAGTCCAGACAGTAGAGATGTTCACTCAATATACCTCGATAACGGTTATTTATTTTCTCAAGTAACGCCAATAGAAACTGAAATTCGAAACGACACAATAGACATTGAGGTTAGAATTTATGAAGGACTTCAAGCTAGAATCAATAGAGTGTCAGTAAGTGGCAATTCTAAAACTAACGACCACGTTATCATGCGTGAGATACGCACCAAACCGGGCGATTTATTTAGTCGTTCAGACATTATGCGTTCACAAAGAGAAATTGCTACCCTCAACTATTTTGACCCTGAAAAACTAAACATAGATGTTGAGCCCAATCAAGAAGAAGGAACAGTAGATTTAAATTATATCGTTGAAGAAAAGTCCTCTGACCAAGTGGAATTGCAAGGTGGGTACGGTGCAGATAGAATAATAGGAACATTTAGAGTCTCCTTTAACAACTTCTCTGCCAAGAATATATTTAAAAAAGGTGCATGGTCACCATTGCCATCTGGTGACGGACAACGTCTTAGCCTATCAGCTACCTCTAATGGAGTACAATTCCAATCGTACAACATCTCATTCACTGAGCCTTGGTTAGGAGGTAAAAAACCAAACTCTTTGACTATTGGAGCTTACCACTCGATTACATCAAATGGATTGGATAGAGATGATGAAAACAGAGGTGTTTTTAAAGTAACTGGCGCATCTTTTGGACTAGGAAAACGCTTAAAATGGCCTGACGACTTTTTCACACTTTATCAAAATATCAGTTTGAAAAAATACTTAGTTGATCAATACAGCTTTGGCAACTTTGATGACGGTACTTTTTATAATATGTCATATTCTTTTGTATTGGGAAGAAATTCGGTTGATCAACCTACTTTCCCAAGAAAGGGTTCAAATATGAAGCTATCAGTTCAGCTAACTCCTCCATATTCTGTTTTAGATGGTATTGATGACTATTCAGAAACAGAAATAGAAGACCTAAACACATGGGTAGAATACCACAAATGGAACTTTGGTGCTAATTGGTTCAACAGCCTTGCTGATAAATTAGTTCTAAAAACAAACTTAGAATATGGTCTAATTGGTAAGTATAGTGACGATAAAGAACTGACACAATTTGAACGATTCTACGTTGGTGGTGACGGACTGAGCGGTTATGCTGTTGATGGTAGAGAAGTCATTGCCTTAAGAGGTTATGAGAATAACTCACTATCGCCAAGTAATGGAGCAACAATTTATAATAAATATACTTTAGAGCTTAGATATGCGTTGTCATTAAATCCACAGTCTCCTATTTTTGCTCTCGCATTCTTAGAAGCTGGTAATACTTGGAATATGACTAATAAATTTAATCCATTTGACATCAAACGTTCTGCAGGAGTAGGAATACGAATGACGATTCCTATGATGGGAATAATGGGTGTAGACTGGGGATATGGCTTTGATGAAATTCCAGGTAGCCCAACATCAAGTGGAAGTCAATTCCATTTTTCAATTAATCAACAATTTTAATAATTTAGCACCAATGAAAAAGTTAATCCTCATCTCACTAATATGTTTGACCTCTATAGGTGTCAATGCTCAAAAGTTTGCCTATGTTGATTCGGATTATATCCTTGAACGTATGCCTGAATACGGTTCTGCACAGGATCAATTAGACAAACTGTCATTAAATTGGCAAGAGGAAATAGAAGAGCTGTACCAACAAATTGACCAACTTTATAAAAAATACCAAGCAGATAAAGTTTTGCTTACTCAAGAGATGAAAAATAAAAGAGAAAGCGAAATCATCAATAAAGAAAAAGACGCTAAAGAATTACAGAGAAAAAGATTTGGCCCAGAAGGTGATTTATACACTAAACGAAAAGAACTAATACAGCCCATACAAGATAAAGTATATAACGCCATACAGGATTTCTCTAACGAAAAAAGATATGATATTATCTTTGACAAATCAAGTAATTTAATCATGCTTTTTAGCAACCCAAGCCTAGATAAGAGTGATGATATTTTAAAAATGTTAGGCTACAAATAATTTATTAATATAAACACTAAAACAATGAAAAAAGTACTATTGACCCTAGTTTTGTCCTTAGCCGTAATGTTATCGACACAAGCACAAAGTAAATTTGGTTACCTCAACTCCAACGAGTTGTTGGCTATGATGCCAGAGAGCCAGTCTATGCAAGAGGAATTACAAACCTATGCTAAAGGCTTAGAATCTCAGTTAACTGCTATGCAAGCAGAATACGAGAAAAAAGTGGTAGAATATCAACAAAATGAAACCTCATACACTGAAATAATCAAGGAAGATAAGATTAGAGAGATTGAAGGAATACAACAACGTGTTGTTGAGTTCCAGAAAAACGCTCAACAATCTTTAGGTGAAAAAGAAGCTGAACTGTTTACTCCAATAAGAGAGAAAGCTATGGCAGCCATAGACAAAGTTGCTAAAGAAGGCAATTACACCTTCATATTCGATTCGGGAGCTGGAAGTTTCTTGTATGCTGCAGAAAGTGAAAATGTACTGAACTTAGTTAAGTCTAAATTAGGACTATAACAATCGATATATCATTTTAAAAAAGCAGTTTGTAACAAACTGCTTTTTTTATGCTATTTTAGAAAAGTGAATAAGAATAATCCTATAGGTATTTTTGACTCAGGTATAGGGGGGCTAACGGTAGCTAAAGCTATTCGCTCACTTTTACCCCATGAAACTTTGCTTTATTTTGGAGATACCAAGCACTTGCCCTATGGTGAAAAATCAGCACATGCCATTCAAGAGTTCTCAAAAAATATCGCTCTTTTTTTCAAGCAAAAGAATTGTAAAATGATTGTTATTGCCTGTAATACGGCATCTTCAGTGGCCTACGAAACCATAAAAAAAGAATGCCCAAAAATTGAAATTGTAAATGTCATAGACCCCATAGTCAAGCGTATTACAACTAGTATCGATACAAATACTATAGGCGTTATTGGAACTAAGAGAACTATCAATTCAGATGTATATCCTCAAAAAATAAAATCTATAAATCAAAATATTAGCGTTAAATCATTAGCTACACCTCTGTTAGCTGCTATGATAGAGGAAGGCTTTTTTAACGATAAAATTAGCCAAGCTATCATTCACAATTACCTTAAAAATCCAGCTCTAGAAGGAATTGATAAATTAATTTTAGCTTGTACACATTACCCACTTATAGACGAAGTAATAAGGGACTTTTACCCTCAAGAGATAGATATTATAGACTCGGCGAGTCAAGTTGCCTTACACATTAAAGACGTTCTGAGAGACAAACAATTACTCGCTAATCAAAGTCAAAAGCATAGATTCTATGTTTCAGATTATACCCTTTCTTTCGAGAAGTCTGCAAAATTCTTTTTTGGAGAAGACATTCATTTGGAAGAGGTCAGCACTATTCACTAAACCAAGAGGAGTACATTACATAATTGTTGGCAATACCTTCAATAAGTCGAGCCGTTTGTTCTTGAC
>CAXFLH010000015.1:0-22067 GCA_964003875.1 uncultured Flavobacteriales bacterium
GTTCACTTCTTTTTCAATGGTGATAAAAAAGATTTATCAAACTACTTTAGAAATATAAAACCTCTCTTTTTCAGCAATACTGAAAAAATAACAGAAAAAATGAATAAAAGAGGTGGTGGTATTAAAGAAATTAAGCTTATTGATAAGACAAAAGAAATAAATAACTATTATCAAATTTTTGCAACTTTTACTACTGCTGACGCTATGGGGGCAAACTTTATTAATACATGTTTGGAAAAATTTGCTGAAACTTTGACTAATTCCTTTAAACTATTTGAAAATATTAAATTAAGTAAAGATAATTTTGATATTAACATGAGCATTTTATCCAACTATGTTCCTAAATGCCTTGTTGAAGTTAATGGAATTACAATGTTAGAAAGGTGGCTTTCAGCGCTCGAAGAGGCTAACTGCCAAGCAGCAATAGTAAATACTCACTATTTGCATAAAAAAGTAAGTAGTTTCCTAAATATGCGAAAAAAGTCAAAAATGCAAATTAAGGAATTATTCAAAGCAGCTGAATTATTCAAGCCTTTCATCATTCGTAAAATGATTGATAGAGGTATTGTTAAAACAGTAAAATCTGCTAAAAAGATTATTGATAAAAGAGAGCCTGTAGTATGGGATATTTTAGAAAACGTGATGAAAGGACATCCTGTTCTTCTAAACCGTGCCCCAACTCTACACCGTTTAGGTATTCAAGCTTTCCAACCAGTAATGATAGAAGGAAAAGCTATCCGCCTTCATCCTCTTGTTTGTACAGCCTTTAACGCCGATTTTGACGGTGACCAAATGGCTGTTCACTTACCATTAGGTGAAGCAGCAGTATTAGAAGCACAGCTTTTAATGTTAGCTTCTCACAATATTCTAAATCCAGCCAATGGTGCGCCAGTTACTGTGCCATCACAGGATATGGTATTAGGTCTTTACTATATGACTAAGCCATTGAAAGGAGCTAAAGGAGAAGGTTTAGCATTTTACTCTGATGAAGAAGTTAAAATTGCTTTTAATGAAGGCAGAGTTGACTTGCATGCTTATATCAAAGTAAGAGCACAGATTAAGAATGACAAAGACGAATTAGAAACTAAATTGATTGAGACTTCAGTTGGTAGAGTTTTATTTAATGAATTTGTTCCAGAGGAAGTAGGTTTCATTGACAAACTACTTACTAAGAAAGCTTTGAGAGATATTATTGGTGAAGTCCTTAATGTTTCTGGTATTGCTAAAACAGCAGAATTCCTAGATAATATCAAGGGCATTGGTTATAATTTCGCATTCAAAGGTGGATTATCATTTAATCTTGGAGACGTTATTATCCCTGAAGAAAAAGATACTATGGTATCTGATGCCTATAATCAAGTTGATGAAGTAACAGCCAACTACAATATGGGATTCATTACCAATAACGAAAGGTATAACCAAGTTATTGATATTTGGTCTAATACTAATGCGCATCTTACTGAAAAAGTGATGAAGCAATTGAGTTCAGACAAAGAAGGATTCAATTCAGTATATATGATGCTTGACTCAGGTGCAAGGGGTTCTAAAGAACAAATTAAGCAGCTAGGTGGTATGAGAGGTCTAATGGCAAAACCACAAAAATCAGGTGATAAGAGTGGTGCTGCTATTATTGAAAATCCAATTATTGCCAACTTTAAAGAAGGTTTATCCATTCTTGAGTACTTCATTTCTACTCACGGTGCTCGTAAAGGTCTTGCCGATACAGCACTTAAAACTGCTGATGCAGGTTATTTAACAAGAAGACTTGTTGACTCATCTCAAGATGTTGTTGTCAAGATAGAAGATTGTGGTACTCTAAGAGGTCTTGAAATTTCTGCATACAAGAAAAATGATGAAGTTGTTGAACCATTAAAAGATAGAATTTCAGGTCGTGTTTCTTTACACGATGTGTATGATTCTGAAGGTAATATAATAGTTGCTAATGGTGAGATGATTACTGATAATATGGCTAAAGCTATAGAAGAGGCTAAAATCGAGTCTGTTGAAGTACGTTCAGTACTTACTTGTGAGGCTAAAAAAGGAGTATGTGCGAAATGTTACGGAAGAAACCTATCCACAGCAAGCATGGCTGTACCAGGTGATACGGTTGGTGTAGTTGCTGCTCAGTCCATTGGTGAGCCAGGTACACAGTTAACATTAAGAACTTTCCACTTTGGTGGTACAGCATCTAAAATTGCATCAGAATCTAGTGTAGTAGCTAAATTCGATGGTAAAGTTGAAATCGATGACTTAAAACTTATCGATTCAGTTAATGAAGATGGTGAAAAAATTAAAATGGTAATTAGCCGTACTTCTGAGATTAGAATAATCGATGAAAAACTAGGTATAGTTCTTTCAACAAATAACATTCCTTACGGTTCTACCTTATATATAGAAGCAGGTAAGAAAGTGAAGAAAGGAACTAAGATTTGTGATTGGGATCCATACAATGCTGTAATTATTTCAGAATTTGATGGAAAGATTGCTTTCCAAGATATTCAGGAAGGATTATCGTACCGAGTAGAATCTGATGAGCAGACTGGTTTTGAAGAAAAAGTAATGATTGAGCGTAAGGATAAAACACTTAATCCTACTATCAATGTTGTTAACAAGAAAGGAGAGCAAACGAGATCATATAGTATTCCTGTGAAAGCTCACTTATCTGTTGATGATGGACAAGCAATTAAATCTGGACAAATCATTGCAAAGATCCCAAGGCTAGCATCTTCTTTAGGTGATATTACAGGTGGTCTGCCACGTGTGACAGAGTTATTCGAAGCACGTAACCCATCTAACCCAGCTGTTGTAACTGAAATTGATGGTATCGTTACTTTTGGTCCAAAAATTAAGCGTGGTAATAAAGAAGTAATTATTACGTCTAAAACTGGTGAAGTTTCTAAATACTTGATTCCTTTATCTAAACATATTTTAGTTCAGGAAAATGACTTTGTAAAGTCGGGTATGCCTTTATGCGATGGTGCTATTACACCATCTGATATTTTGAGAATTAAAGGTCCTACTGCTGTTCAAGAATACATCGTAAACGAAATTCAAGAAGTATATAGACTTCAGGGAATGAAGATTAACGATAAGCACTTTGAAGTTATCGTTAGACAAATGATGCGTAAAATGAACGTTGTTGATGCTGGTGATACTAAATTCTTGGACGGTCAAATAATCACTAAGTTAGAATTTATGGAAGAGAATGATAGAATCTTTGGCATGAAAGTGATTGAAGAAGCTGGCGATTCTCAAGTGCTTAAAGCAGGTCAAATTGTTTCTGCAAGAAAGTTAAGAGAAGAAAATTCTAGATTGAGAAGAAAAGATTTGAAAACTGTTGAAGCTCGTGAAGCAGTTCCTGCTACAAGTGAACAACGTATTCAAGGTATTACTAGAGCTGCACTACAAACTAACAGTTGGGTGTCTGCTGCATCATTCCAAGAAACTACCAAAGTTCTTAATGCTGCCGCTATTAACGGTAAGCGAGATGGCCTTGAAGGTTTGAAAGAGAATGTTATCGTTGGACATAAAATTCCTGCAGGTACAGGTCTTCGTGTTTGGGACGATCTTGTAGTTGGTTCTCAAGAAGAGTTTGACCAGTTAATGGCTGCCAAGGAAGAAGAAGTACCTTCTGAGGAAGTATAAATTAGATTAATTATATGGCTGAAGATAAAAAAGGACTCAATATTGAGCTTACTGAAGAGGTAGCAGAAGGTATATATAGTAACTTGGCTATAATTAATCATTCGCCCTCAGAATTTGTAGTCGATTTTATTAAGGTTATGCCTGGTGTGCCAAAGGCAAAAGTTAAATCAAGAATTGTTTTGACACCACAACACGCCAAGCGTCTTTTAAAAGCTCTTAATGATAACGTATCTAAATTTGAAGCTCAACACGGTCCAATCAAGAATATTGATTCTCAAAGCAACATTCCACTAAGTTTTAGTGGTCCGACAGCTGAAGCATGAACAATATAAAAACCACTCAATGAGTGGTTTTTTTGTCCTATTCTTTTGCAAAAATACTAAGCTTGCCCTAAAGATTTAAGCATTTTTGTGTGCTCTATAATTGCTTGTATGTAGCTTTTCTGACTGTAATATGGCAACCCAAACTTTTCAGCTTTTTCTTTCACGATATATGAAATATTCTTGTAGTGAACGTGACATATATTGGGAAATAAATGGTGCTCAACTTGAAAATTTAATCCTCCAACAAACCAAGAGAAAAATCGACTTGTAGGAGCGTAATTAGAAGTAGTTTGTAATTGGTGTATTGCCCAATTGTTTTCAATTGTTCCTTCTTCATTAGCTAATGGATAATCGCACTCTGGCATAATATGAGCCGTTTGAAAAATGGTAGCTAAAATAAATCCTGCCACAAAGTGAAGACTGAAGAAACATAATAACCAAAAGCCAAATGATATACCACCAACTATAAAGTAAGGGATAACAAACATATAAGCGTAATAAATAATTTTCCAAGCTACCATTTCAATCATCAATTGGGTGTATTCTTTTTTACTTATAATACCATCCTTTTTAAAATCTTTTAGTTGTTTAAACTCCTTATTTGTAGCCCAAGAAAATGTCATTAGCCCATAGAAGAACCAAGCATAAATATGTTGTAGTTTGTGAATCTTTTTTAAAGGAGCATCAGGAGAAAAACGAAGCAATCCCATTGGGCTTACATCGGGATCCATTTCATGTACATTGGTAAAAGTATGATGTAACCTATTGTGTTGTATTCGCCAATTTTTAGCACTTCCTCCCATTAGATTTAAAGTAATGCCAAAAAGTCTATTCACCATTTTATTCTTAGAATATGAGCCGTGATTAGCATCGTGCATAATCGAAAGTCCGATTCCTGCCATACCTACACCCATACATACCCAAAGCAACCAATAAATCCAATTATTTGTTACTACACCAGAAACAGCTACACCATAAGGAATATAGTATAATGAAAGCATAAAGATGCTTTTGAATACCATGTTAGTATTACCAAATCTTGTTTTGTTGTTTTTTTTGAAATATTCATCAACTGATTTTCTAAGTTCAGTAATGAATTCTTTAGAATGGTTTTTGTCGAATTTTGCAGTCTTCATTATTATATTTTCGTTCGTCTTCAATTAACAAAGTGTAAATATACACATTAAAAGATGGACTTATTTATGTTTTAAAATAGTTTATTAACTATTCTATGAACTTTTGTTCTCTCATCCAATCATCGTTAAATATCTTGCCAACATATCTGCTTCCATGGTCATGTAATAGAACGACCACAACATCATCTTTATTGAGTTGACTTTTTAGCTGATTTAGTCCAGCAATAGCACTGCCACATGAGTAACCGGCAAAAATACCTTCTTCTTTAGCTAGACGACGGGCATAGATAGCGCCATCTTTATCAGTTACTTTTTCAAAATGGTCTATGAGGTCAAAGTCTACATTTTTAGGTAAAATGTCTTCTCCGATACCTTCAGTGATATAAGAATAAATCTCATTTTCATCAAACTCTCCTGTCTCATGATATTTTTTGTAAACAGAACCGTATGAATCTACACCCCAAATTTTAATTTTTGAATTTTTTTCTTTGAGAAATTTTGCAATACCTGAAATAGTTCCGCCAGTTCCAACACCAACAATAAAATGGGTGATTTTGCCATCTGTTTGTTCCCATATCTCAGGGCCAGTGGATTCGTAATGCGCTTGTCTATTAGAAAGGTTATCGTATTGATTGGGATAAAATGAGTTTGGAATTTCTTCATTAAGACGTTTAGCAACTGAGTAGTATGATTCGGGGTGTTCTGGAGCTACATTGGTTGGGCAAACGTAAATCTCTGCACCCATAGCTTTTAGAATATCCATTTTTTCTTTGGATTGCTTATCTGAAATGGTGCAAATGAGTTTGTATCCTTTCTGAATACAAGCTAGTGCTAAGCCCATACCAGTATTGCCAGAAGTGCCTTCAATTACAGTGCCACCTTCTTTAATAAGTCCAGCTTTCTCAGCATCTTCAATCATTTTTAAAGCCATTCTGTCTTTAGTAGAATGACCGGGATTAAAACTTTCTACCTTAGCCAAAACAAGCGCTTCTGTATCAACTACTTTGTTCAATTTTACCATTGGTGTATTACCTATAGTCTCTATAATGTGATTATAAAAATTCATAGTACAAATTTACCATTAATGTTTCTTTTATTATTCAAATCGAATCGCTTTAATGGGATTTATTTTACTGATTAAATAAGATGGAATGATAAGCATTAGCCAACATACAATGAAGGTGCCTACATTTAGAGCAAGAATATGAGCAATATTGAGGTCAATAGGTACATATGACATATAATAAGTGCTCTTGTCTAACTCCAAAATATGAAATTGTTTCTGAATCCAACAAAGACTCAGTCCTATTAAGTTGCCCCAAAACATACCTCTTAGAATTAAATATAATGAATGATAAATGAACACTTTTCTTATGTGCCAGTTTTGGCTGCCTAAAGCTTTAAGTGTGCCAATGAGTTGAGACTGTTCCAATATGAGAATAAATAAGGCCGTAATCATATTAATTGCTCCAACAATTAGCATAAGGATTAGTATAACCCTAACATTTATGTTTTGTAATTCTAGCCAATCAAAAAGCTGAGGGTTATTCTCAAAAATGGTTTTAGCGTTTAAATCAAAACCTATATTGGAATAAACTTCTTGATTTATCTTTTCTAAATCTTCAAAATCATGAAGTTGTATTTCTAGCCCTCCTACATCATTTGCTGACCATTTATTGAGCTTCTGAATGTGTCCAATATCTCCTAAGACTAGCATTTCGTCAAATTCGGCAACGCCACTATCATAAATACCTGCAATCTTAAATTGACGAACTCTTACAGGTTGTTGGATAAAGTACATTTGAAAGCCATCGCCAATGTTTAGATTTAATTGATTGGCTATAGTTTGAGAAATCAATACTTTATTAGACTTTTTATGCCTTCCAAAAGATGGTATTTTGCCTTGTGTTAAGATTTTTTTTATAAATGTGCTGTCAAAATCATTACTTACACCTTTAAGCACTACACCTTGAATTTCATTATTGGTTTTAATAATACCAGCTTTGGTAGCATAGGATTGAATATGTTTTATGCCTTTTATCTTTGAAAGAGATAGTTTTAAGGAGTCTGTATGTTTTAAAAGCGTAGATTCGTAGGAGTTTCCGTTACTGAAATTACTCACTTGAATATGAGAACTGAAACCAATAACTTTGTCCGTAATTTCGTTTTGAAAACCTTTTATGATAGCAAGCGACATCAACATAACCGTTAGACTCAAAGCAATAGCTGTAATAGCTATGCGAATAACAGGTCGAGAAAAACGGTGTTCGTTTTTGCCAATAAGTCGTTGGGCTATGAAAAATGATACATTCATAAATTATGCGCTATAAAATTAAACATTTATTCCTTTGCCTTTTGGTCTTTTTACATTGTTCAAGTGCAAATGAAAGTTTGCAAGTTGGTGCAGAGAGAACTGCTAAATATTTTCCATTACTAAAGGATAATGCTATTGGTGTAGTAGGCAATCAAAGTTCCCTTATTGGAGCCACACATTTAGTAGATTCTTTGTTGAGCGCAAAACTTCAAGTGGTTAAAGTCTTTAGTCCAGAACACGGCTTTAGAGGAACTGCCGATGCAGGTGCTCATATAGAAAGTGGAATTGATGAAGAAACAGGACTACCTATCATATCACTCTATGGTAAAAATAAAAAACCGAGCCCATCACAATTAGAAGGGATTGAAGTATTAGTGTTTGACATACAAGATGTAGGCGCTCGTTTTTATACCTATATATCGACCTTGCATTATGTCATGGAGGCGGCAACAGAAAACAATATTCCATTAATTGTATTGGATAGACCTAACCCCAATGGGCATTATATCGATGGCCCTATTTTAGATACTGCTTATCGTTCTTTTGTAGGTATGCACCCCATACCTATCGTTCATAGTATGACTATTGGCGAATATGCTCAAATGATAAATGGCGAGAAGTGGCTAAAGGATAGTGTTGAATGTGATTTAACAGTTATTCCTATGTTGGGATATAACAAGCAAATACCATACGATTTACCGGTAAAGCCATCACCCAATTTGCCCAATGCTCAAGCTGTCAATTTATACCCCTCTTTATGTTTGTTTGAAGGAACCAATGTAAGCGTAGGTAGAGGGACAGATTTACCTTTTCAGCACTATGGCGCACCTTTTTTAGAAAGTGATTATTCATTTGTGCCAAAAAGTTGGGTAGGAGCTAAGTACCCTAAACATGAGGGAGAAAGATGTTATGGTCAAGATTTGAGCCAATTTGCTACACTCAGCCAATTAGATTTGTCTTTTCTAATAGATGCCTACAATGAATGTCTAGAAAAAGAAGACTTTTTCAATGCTTTCTTTGATAAACTAGCTGGTGGAAGTACTTTAAGGTTATCCATTATTGAAGGAAAATCTGAAGAAGAAATTAGACAAAGTTGGTCTGAAGAATTGCTAGAATTTGAACAGATGAGAAATACCTATCTTATTTACCAATAAGATTTTTATATTTGTAGAGCAACACTCATTGCTATTTTAGCTCAACCTTTAGAAAAAATCAAGCAAGAGCATAAAGTTTGGGTCAGTGGTGTCATGATGTGGCAAATAGTACATAGAAACCGTTTGTCTTTGTTTGAACAAAAGCCCAATATCATCAAATTTCACCCTTTACTAGATATTGATACTTTAGCTAGAGATAAATTCATCGAACTAAATAGTTTGCCAACTCACCCCTTGTTTACAAAAGGATATGAATCTATTGGCTGTACACATTGTACTAAGGCTGGAAAAAACCGTTTTGGCAGGTGGGAAGGCTTAGACAAAACGGAATGTGGATTGCATTTGTAAAGTCTAAATGGTTTTAAGTTTCTCTACAATATGGTAAACCGCTGGGCAAACCGCCACATTTTTTTGAGTTAAGCTGAGTATTTGGTGTTGTTTTATTCTATCGGTGTGTGGGAATTCACGACAAGCCTTTGGGCGAACGTCATAAATACTGCATCTGTTGTCTTCGCCAAGAAAAGCACAGGGAACTTGCTGTAAAACGTAGTCTTTATCTTCGTCTATTCTTAAGTACTTCTCGGTAAATTCTGAAGATCTTATTCTGAGGTGTTTAGCTATTCGCCCAATGTCTTTATCGGTAAATAATGGCCCTGTAGTGCTACAGCAGTTGGCACACTCCAAACAATCGGTACAAGTAAAGACTTCTTCATGCAATTGGTGCATTTTTTGGTCTAAGACTTTGGGTTTTAAGCCTTTGAGTTTTTGAAAGAACTTTTTGTTTTCTTTCGCTTTTTGTCGGACTAGAGCTCGGTGTTTCTCTAAGTCCATTAGCTTATTCTACCCGGATAAACTTCAAGAGCTTTCTCTAAACAAACAATAGCTTGAGTAAGGGCTTCTTGGTTCAGTACATAAGCAATACGCACTTGATTGGTACCCGTATTTGGTGTAGAATAAAAACCTGCTGCTGGTGCTACCATAAGCGTTTTACCTTCATGGTCAAATTCTTCCAATAGCCATTGAGCGAATTTATCGGCATTATCAACCGGCAATTGAGCGATGCAATAAAAGGCTCCTTTAGGTTTTGGACATATCACGCCTTCTATTTTATTCAGCCCTTCTATCAGTAAATCTCTACGTTGAACATACTCCGTACTGACTTCATCGAAATAAGATTGGGGTGTACTAAGTGCCGCTTCACCAGCTACTTGACCAAAGGTTGGGGGTGACAAACGGGCTTGAGCAAATTTTAAGGCCGTCGCCATAAGCTCTTTATTCTTAGAAATCATACAGCCTACACGAATACCACACATGCTATACCGTTTAGAAGTAGAATCTATAACTACGGCGTGTTGTTCTAAGCTTTCAATGTTCAATACAGAATGGTGTGTGTTTCCATCGTAGCAAAACTCTCTGTAAACTTCGTCAGCAAACAAAAACAAGTCGTGTTTGATGACAATATCTCTCAAAGTTTCTAATTCTTCTTTTGAATACAAATAGCCAGTAGGATTACCCGGATTACATATCAGAATAGCTTTGGTTTGAGGCGTAATTAATTTTTCAAATTCTTCTATAGCAGGAAGGGCAAAGCCATTATTAATACTTGTTGTAATGGGCTTAACTTTTACTCCAGCAGAAATAGAGAAACCGTTATAATTGGCATAAAAAGGTTCTGGTATTATGATTTCATCGCCATTGTCTAAACAGGAATTTAGTCCAAATAGCAAGGCTTCAGAGCCACCAGTCGTTACCATAACGTCATTGTAATCGATGTCAATTCCTAATTTTTGGTAATAAGTTGCTAAGCCTTTTCTATAGCTTTCAAAGCCTGCCGAATGGCTGTACTCTACTACCTTTTGGTTGAAATTATGAATAGCGTCAAGAGCCAATTTGGGTGATTCTATATCGGGTTGGCCAATGTTGAGGTGAAATACCGTTTTACCCTTTTTTTTAGCACCTTCAGCAAAAGGAACTAACTTTCGTATTGGTGACTCAGGCATTTTTGTGCCTTTATTAGAGATGTTTGGCATAACTATCGAATAAAAAAACACCCCCAATTAAGGAGGCGTTGGTATTAATTTAAAACAGAAATTCTATATTATTTAACTTCTAAAACTGAAGTTTTTGGCTTTGTCGGTGCAGTTGGAGCTTCAACAGGCTTTTTCACTTCACCTTTAATAGTCAAAATCTTTGTTTTTTCTGGGGCGTTTGTTGTTAATGTAATTGTCTTTGTAAATTTTCCAATTCTGTTAGTAGCATATTTAACTCCAATAGATGCAGACTCGCCTGGTGCTATTGGTGCTTTTGGCCAAGTAGGCACAGTACATCCACAACTACCTTTAGCATTAGAAATTATTAATGGTGCATTTCCTGTATTGGTTAAAACAAATTCTCTTTTACCATCTGAATTATGCTCGATGAGACCATAATCCATTACTGAGGTTTCAAATTCCATCTTTGGACCATTTACAGCTTGTTTTTCATTAGGCGCTTTAGTTTGTGCTTGAGCTACCATAAAACCACTGATTAATGCTATTGCTAGAAATATCTTTTTCATCTTTAAATATATGTTTTGATTCATTATACAAATAAGAACAACAAATGTAACAAATTATTGTATTCTAATTATCTTATTTATCTAAGCAATTTTAGGTCTAAAATATTATTTTTGGCAATCCGATTACATATAGATAAATGAGTATTCCAAAAACATACGATTCGAATAGTGCTGAATCAAAGTGGTACGACCATTGGTTGGCAAAAGGTTATTTTAATTCTATTCCAGACAGTAGAGAGGCTTACACCATAGTCATTCCACCACCCAATGTTACGGGAGTTCTACATATGGGGCATATGTTAAATAACACCTTGCAAGATGTATTAATTCGTAAAGCTCGTATGCAAGGTTTTAATGCTTGTTGGGTGCCTGGCACGGATCACGCTTCAATTGCAACAGAAGCTAAGGTTGTTCAGAAATTAGCTAGCGAAGGTATCGACAAATCTGATTTAAGTCGTGAAGAATTTATGACTCACGCTTGGGAGTGGAAAGAAAAGCACGGAGGAATTATCCTCGAACAACTTAAAAAGTTAGGAGCTTCTTGTGATTGGGATAGAACAAAGTTTACTATGGACGATGATATGAGTGAGTCTGTCATCAAGGTATTTGTTGATTTACATCGAAAAGGGTTGATATATAGAGGCGTAAGAATGGTAAATTGGGACCCTAGCGCACAAACAGCTCTTTCAGATGAGGAGGTGATTCACAAGGAAGTGCAATCTAATTTATACCACATACGCTATAAAATTGAGGATACTGAAGAATATTTAACGGTTGCCACAACTCGTCCAGAAACAATATTGGGTGATAGTGCCATTTGCGTCAATCCTAATGATGAACGTTACACCCATCTTAAGGGTAAAAAAGCCATTGTGCCTCTCATTAACCGTTCAGTACCTATTATTTTTGATGACTATGTCGATATGGAATTTGGTACAGGAGCATTGAAAGTTACCCCTGCTCATGATATCAATGATTATCAGCTTGGTGATAAACATAATTTAGAAGTTATAGATATACTCAACGATGATGGTACACTTAATGAATCTGCTCAATTATTTGTAGGAAAGGACCGATTTGTTGTAAGAAAAGAAATAGCTCAAGAGTTAGAAAAAACTAAGCATTTGGTTGAGGTAGAAAGTTTAGTTAATAAAGTTGGTTTTTCTGAAAGAACAGATGTTGTCATAGAACCTAAGTTATCTATGCAGTGGTTTTTCAAAATGGAAAACTTTTCTAAACCAGCTTTAGAAAATGTCATGAATGACAATATAAAATTCCATCCTGAAAAATTTAAAAATACCTACCGACACTGGATGGAAAACATCAAAGATTGGTGTGTTTCTAGACAATTGTGGTGGGGGCAACAAATCCCAGCTTATTATTATGATGGCAATAATTATGTAGTAGCCGAAACAATTGAAGAAGCACTAGCAGAGGCTCAAAAGATTAAGCCTGACATTACTATTTCTGACTTAAGACAAGATGAAGATGTATTAGATACTTGGTTTTCATCATGGTTATGGCCTATCTCTGTTTTTGATGGAATAAGAAGTCCTAATAATGAAGAAATAAACTACTATTATCCTACTAATGATTTGGTAACAGCTCCTGAGATTTTATTCTTTTGGGTAGCTCGAATGATAATGTCTGGTTACGAGTACAAAGGAGATTTACCTTTTAAAAATGTTTATCTGACCGGAATTGTACGTGATAAGCAAGGTAGAAAGATGTCTAAATCACTTGGAAATTCACCTGACCCTATTGAACTTATTGAGAAATATGGAGCGGATGGCGTTAGAGTAGGTATGCTTTTATCTTCACCGGCAGGCAACGATTTACCATTTGATGAATCTCTATGTGCACAGGGTAGAAACTTCTCCAACAAAATATGGAATGCTACTCGCCTCATTAAAGGATGGGAAGTTGCTGACATAGAACAACCAGAATCCTCTAAAATAGCAGTTGATTGGTTTGAAAATAAATTTCAGCATACATTAGAATTAATTAATGATGCCTATTCTAAATATAGAATTTCAGAGGCTTTAATGCTAACATACCGATTGGTATGGGACGACTTCTGTTCATGGTATTTGGAGTCTATTAAGCCAGATTATCAAAAGCCTATAGATAGTAAAACTTTAGACAATACCATTGGCTTAATGGAAAATTTATTGAAGCTATTGCATCCTTTTATGCCTTTCTTGACCGAAGAAGTATGGCATCTTTTAACCGAAGAAAGGTCTCAAGATATTATTGTTTCTGAGTGGCCAAAGACTACTTCTATTAAAAGGGATGTTCTTTCTAACTTTGACTACGCTACTGAAATAGTTTCTGCAATTCGTACTATTAGAAAAAACAAACAAATACCCAATAAAGACAGCCTAAAATTATTCATTAAAACTAATGAAGATACTTCCAAGTCAACGGATCCTTTAGTTTCACGACTTGCCAATTTATCTGAACTGTCATACACCTCAGATACTATTGAAGGAGCATTTTCTTTTAGGGTGAAGTCCAACGAATTTTTTGTGCCACTTTCAGATAATATAGATGTTGGTGCAGAGCTAGATAAATTACGCTCAGAGTTGGATTATACTCAGGGGTTTTTAAAGTCAGTTATGGGCAAACTTTCTAATGAACATTTTGTAAATAATGCTCCTGAACAAGTTGTGGCAATGGAGAGAAAAAAGCAATCGGATGCCGAAGCAAAGATTGCTGTCTTACAAGAGCAGATTAAAGCTATCTCTTAGTCTATAACTAGTTTTTGAGTCTGTTCTACTTGTTCTCCCTCAAGAGTAATAAAGTAAATTCCTTTCTCCCAATCAGATGTTTGCAATTGAACCGAATTAGTAGTTGTTTTTTGACTAAGAACAATCTTTCCACTAGCATCTAATACTATTATTCCATTTACAATAATGTCGTTTGACCATTCAACAATAGCTTTGTCTGTTGCTGGGTTAGGAAAAACACTAACCTTTATATTGTCATTCATCTCTTTAATGCCAACTAAATCTGGTAAGACATCATAAATAGATGAGATAATAGTTGAATAAACCCCAGTACCATGAGTTCCAACAATAAGTTTGCCGTCACTTTCTCTGTAACGTATATTTTCTACAACTACATTTCCTATTATTTCAGTTCCTATTTGCGTCCATTTGGTATCATTGCCTTCAAGTTTATCCGTAGCGTATAGTCCAGTACTACCTCCTACAATGTACAAGGTGTCACTTCCTAGTACAGCAATTTCAGCAGTACGCATAGATGGGCCATTACCACCACCTGCAATATTATCCTCTAAGTTTCCAGCAACTCTTTTCCAACTTTGTCCACCATTGTCTGTAAAAACAATACTATAAGTAGAATAATTGGATGCTAACACCAATACACGGTCAGAATTAGTAGGATCAACTTCTACTGCAGAGATGTATTTATTATTACCAATTCCAAGGCTAGTTAATTGTACTAACTCAGGGTCTCCTTCATTAGCATTATCAATCCTGTAAACTAAGCTGTTTTGTGTTCCTAAGTAAACGGTATTAGCAGGCGAAGTTGAAACATCCATACAGCTGATAGCCCCTGAAGAAGTATTTGAAAAGGCTTCCCAACCAACATTTGTTCTTTCTTGTGAGTTATTATAAGGATAGTTTCCTGCATCATTATTTCTCCAAAGCGTAGTGTTGTTGTTGAAATAAATGATGTCATCATCATTGGGATCCATTACCAAATAATTGATGAAATCATAATCTGAAGTATCGGCATCTAGAGGGTCCATTCTGTTATAAGCCATTACTTGGCCTTGAGCATTTAATTTCATTTTGAATAATACGCCTCTTTGAATTTGAAGGTAGAAATCTTCTTCATTATCAGCGACCACGCTATAGCATCCATCGCCATTAAAAGGCATCACCCAACTGTCTGTTTCATCATCACTGATAGTGACAAAATTTCCATTATCTTGAAATCCTCCAACTATTAAGTCACTTGTTCCTTTCCCAAAGTTTACCGCATACAATTGAGTAGTTTGGTAGCCGTTGTTAAGACTTTGCCATAAGTGTGGACTAGCCATACAGTTTGTAGATTTATAAATACCGCCATCATTGGCACTCAAAATAATATTGTTGTCAGAAGGTAAAAATAAAAGGTCGTGTTGGTCTGGATGATGTTTGCTATAAATATCCCAGTTTCCGTAGCCATGGTCAGAGCCTTCAAAGTAGCCACCTATCTGAACAGTATTACTGTCAGAAGTAAAGCCGTCTGTTGAACGCCACAAGTTTGTGCCTCCAATAAATACTACATTAGGCTCATCAGGTTTTACTTTCACTAATAAATCGTATCCCCCTTGAGCATTAAAATTATCAAAGGTAGTGGGGCGATTAGCTGGTATATTAGCTGAAAGATTTACCCAGTTTCCACAGGTGTCATTACCGTCACCACACAAGTAGGTATATTTCCATAAGGATGTCCAAGTTTCTCCTCCAAAAAAGGTATTAGTGTATTGTCCAGAATTTTCAGTTTCTGCGGTTAAGAAATACACCTCGTTCTCATTAGAAGGATTTATTCCTATTGCTGTTCTTCCATATACATTTCCAAATCCATCAGGAATAATATTCGTCCATTCCATACCATCTGCAGAACGCCATATCCCTTTACCTGTTCCATCAGAACTAAGTGTGGCATACACTACTCCGTTAGAAGTAATATCCACATTATTGTAATAGGCATTACCGCCACCTATCTCTTCTATCCAACTTTCTCCGCCATCTACGGAGCGTAAAATACTACCGTAGGTTGCCATGTACATTTCATCTTCATCAAGATTTGAAGGGTCTAAAACAATATTCCAAGCAAAATCAAATACATTAAAACTGCCTGCAGGGTTGTTGTCAGCTGTAGAGCTTATAGAATCCCATGTCAAGCCGTTGTCAATAGACTTGTAAATACCATTACCATCAAAATAGGCTCCATCGCCAGAAGCTGAGTTACCTGCTAATTCTCCTGTACCATAGTACCAAATATTCTCTTTACCTGGTCTAGTATCTTGTGCAATACAGGTTACATTATGCAGTTGGAAATGTCTCGTCATTTTGCTCCAACTTTGTCCTAAGTCCGTAGAGCGCCAAATTCCTCCAGATGCCCCACCAGCAATTAGGGTGTTTTCATCCGTAACATCATAGGCCAAAGCTCTAGTTCTTCCACCTACATTAAAAGGGCCTTCTGCTGTCCAAGTAAGATTAGAATTATTGAGGTCATTGGGCAAGCTTTGAGCAAAACGCAATTCTTTGGTTCTGATATTTTTGGGTACAACACCCTGACTGTTTATTAATCGTTTAGCGTCCCATGATTTTCTAGCTTTAGGAGATTCAGATGGTGCTTTGTAAACACTGTTGAAATCAATAGGATTGTTATTTTCTTTATTATATAAAAAGACTGCTAAAATAACTGCAGTGACACTAAGAATAACTTTAAAAGACTTCATAATAGAAATGGAAGTTTAGAAATTAGTTTGTATAAAATTATCAGCTTTTGAAACACAATCGCTAACAGAAATACCGTCAAAATAGTTCCCCAATATATGAAAATTAGGATTATTATTTTCAAAATTCTGAATAGCATCAAGAAGATATTGATGATTTAAATTATACTGAGGGATACCCTTTGAATACCTATAATGATTAGAGAAAATAGGTTCATTGTTTACTTCCATTAACTCCATAAATTCTTCAAGTACTAATGATTTTAATTTCGAAGGTTCTAATTGACACAACTCCTTTTGTCTACTACCACCAACTATAACGGTGAATAGCTCTTTTTCTGGTGGAGAAACATGAGAGAAAATACGATTGTTGAATAGAATTCCTAAAAAATGTTTTTTGTCACTTGCCTTGCTCAAAACACCAAAACCTTGAGACTGGTTATTTATATCACTTTTATTGAAACCGAAATGAAAAACATCAATTGGAACATATTCAACATCTTCAAGACAAATTTTTAGCGTTTCATCATTTACATAATGGGCTAGTGCATAGGCGGGAAGTGTTGATATAATATTTTGACAACTAATGGTATCCTTGGCTGTCATGATAATGTAGCCGCTATCCTTTTTTTCAATTTTTTTAATCTGACAATCCAACTGAATGTTAGCTTTCAATTGTTTAGCTATGGCATTTGTTAATTGAGATAATCCATTAGGCAAGTTAAACATTTTGGCTTTGGACTTTTTCTTTTTTTTAGTCATTCCTCTGATTACACTACCATATTCCTGTTCTGCTTCCCATAGTAATTTAAGGGTATGTTTGGCACTCATATTATGGGTGTTTCCAGAATAAATACCTGTCACGAAAGGTTCAACGAATTGGTGTAAGATACCTTCTCCAAATCGTGTTTTTACAAAATCGGCAACAGAAGTATTTTGTTTATGCTTTTGAATGAATGGTTCTTTAAAGAGTCTTAACTTTTCTTTTAAAGACAATAGCGGACTTTTAATAAATTCTAAAGAATTTCTTGGTAGAAGGTGCAATTTATCATTCAATAACACATACCTATTACTCTCTGCTGATTCTTTTGGAACGCTGATAGTGTCCCATAAGTCATAAGCTTTGATGAGGTTGATAATGGAGTCGTTGTTTAGTAAAACGGTATTAGGACCATTTTCTACAATAAAATCCTCTTTTATTTCTGAGGATATATTTCCACCTACTTTATTGTTTTTTTCTAGTACTAAAAAATCTTTATTTTTTAGTGATAAATAATGAGCTGTGCTGAGACCAGTGATGCCAGCGCCTAGAACAACGGTATTTTTTTTTATAGAAGCGATGTACAAATTTAGCCAAAATAAGCGCTGAAAATATATATTTGCATACCCAAGTTATTTAAAAATGCAAGAACCGAACCCATACCAACCCCAAAATAAAATCCGAATAGTTACGGCTGCTAGTCTTTTTGACGGACATGATGCAGCTATAAATATTATGCGTCGTATCATTCAAGCTACTGGATGTGAAGTTATACATTTAGGGCATGACCGCTCAGTAGAAGAAGTGGTCAATTGTGCTATTGAAGAAGATGCCAATGCCATTGCTATGACCTCATACCAAGGGGGACATACAGAGTACCTAAAGTATATGTACGATTTGCTTCAAGAAAAAGGGTCAGGACACATACGTATTTTTGCTGGTGGTGGAGGGACTATTTTGCCCAAAGAAATTAAAGAATTACAAGATTATGGTATTTGCCGTATTTACCATCCAGATGATGGTAGAGCTATGGGTTTGCAAGGTATGATCAATGATTTAGTTCAAAAATCAGACTTTCCAACTGGCAAAGATGTTCAAGATTGTATCAAAGATTTATCAAATGTTCAAAATATAGCACGATTAATTTCTGCTGCTGAGAATTTTCCAAAAGAGTCTGAAAAAGAATTAAACGCTATCAAAAAGTTAGCCGACCAATCAAAAACACCGGTATTAGGAATTACTGGAACAGGTGGTGCTGGTAAGTCCTCTTTAGTAGATGAGTTAGTTCGTCGTTTTTTAATTGACTTTAGTGATAAACGACTAGCTATCATTTCTGTTGACCCTTCAAAACGTAAAACAGGCGGTGCACTTTTGGGCGATAGAATTCGTATGAATGCTATTAAAAACAATAGAGTTTACATGCGTTCATTAGCAACTAGACAGGCTAATTTAGCCTTATCTGCACATATCAATAAGGCTTTGGATATCCTTAAAGCTGCAAATTATGACTTGATTATTTTAGAAACTTCAGGAATAGGACAGTCTGATACCGAAATATTAGAACACTCTAACGCTTCATTATATGTTATGACTCCAGAGTATGGGGCAGCTACTCAGCTTGAAAAGATTGATATGTTAGATTTTGCTGACATTATAGCGATTAATAAGTTTGATAAAAGAGGTTCATTAGATGCATTGAGAGATGTTAAAAAACAATATCAACGCAATCACAAGTTATTCGAAACAGACGTTAATCAAATTCCAGTTTTTGGAACTATTGCGTCTCAGTTTAATGACCCTGGTACTAATTCTCTTTATAAAGCTCTTATTAACAAAGTGGTGGAAAAGACAGGTGCTTCTTTAGAGTCATCTTTTGAAATAAGTAAAGAAATGTCTGAAAAGATATTTGTAATACCTCCAAAGAGAAATAGATATTTAGCTGAAATTGCTGACACCAATAGAGCTTATGATGCTTGGGTTGAACAACAGAAAATAGTTGCTCAAGAGCTGTATGCACTTAATGCTTCAATACAATCTGTAGAACAATCAAAATCTAAGGAAAAGGAACAATTAAAAAAACAATTAAAAGCTATTTATGATGAACGAATTCTAGATTTAGACCCTAAGAATATGTTACTCATAGAGAGTTGGAAGGATATAAAACAAGCTTATAAAAAGGATAAATTTATTTACAAAGTACGAAACAAAGAAATATCTATTCAAACTCATACAGAATCTTTGTCTGGCTCACAGATTCCAAAAATATCTATTCCAAAATATTCCTCTTGGGGTGATTTATTGCATTGGCAATTGCAAGAGAATTTGCCTGGTAAATTTCCTTACACTTCAGGTATATTTCCTTTTAAAAGAGAAGGAGAAGACCCTACTAGAATGTTTGCCGGTGAGGGTGGCCCAGAACGTACTAATAAGCGTTTTCATTATGTCAGTTTAGGTATGCCTGCTAAGCGTTTATCCACAGCTTTTGATTCGGTTACGCTTTATGGAAATGACCCAGATTATAGACCTGACATTTATGGAAAGATAGGTAATGCAGGAGTTTCCATCTGTTGTTTGGACGATGCTAAAAAACTTTATTCAGGTTTTAATCTATGCTCATCATCTACATCTGTATCTATGACTATCAATGGTCCTGCGCCTATGTTATTAGCTTTCTTTATGAATGCTGCTGTGGATCAACAATGTGAATTGTATATTAAAGAAAATAAGCTAGAAAAAGAAGTTCAGAAAAAAATAGATGTTATATATAAAGGGAAGGAACGTCCATCATACCAAGGAGAATTACCAAAAGGTAATGATGGACTTGGTTTGATGTTGTTAGGAGTTACTGGCGATCAAGTTTTACCGATAGATGTTTATAACAAAATCAAGTATGATACATTAAAAGTGGTAAGGGGTACAGTTCAAGCTGATATCTTAAAAGAAGATCAAGCACAAAACACCTGTATATTCTCTACTGAATTTGCCCTTAGAATGATGGGCGATGTTCAACAGTTTTTCATTGACAAAGAAATTAGAAACTTCTATTCAGTTTCAATTTCTGGTTATCATATTGCAGAGGCTGGTGCAAATCCAATTTCCCAATTAGCCTTTACATTAGCAAATGGCTTTACCTATGTGGAATACTATTTGAGTCGTGGTATGGATATTAATAAGTTTGGTCCAAACTTATCTTTCTTTTTCTCCAATGGTATTGACCCTGAATATGCTGTTATTGGGCGTGTAGCTAGGCGTATATGGGCCAAGGCTATGAAGCAAAGATACGGAGCTAATGAGCGAGCTCAAATGTTAAAATATCATATTCAAACTTCTGGTCGTTCTTTACATGCACAGGAGATTGATTTTAATGATATTAGAACAACTCTTCAAGCTTTATATGCCATTTATGATAATTGCAATTCTCTGCATACTAACGCTTATGATGAGGCTATCACAACACCCACAGAAGACTCTGTAAGACGAGCTATGGCAATACAGTTAATCATTAATAAAGAGCTAGGTTTAGCTAAAAACGAAAATCCATTGCAAGGCTCTTTCATTATTGAAGAGCTAACTGATTTAGTTGAAGAAGCCGTATTGCTTGAATTTGAAAGGATTACAGAGAGGGGAGGTGTACTTGGTGCAATGGAAACTATGTATCAACGCTCAAAGATTCAAGAAGAGTCTATGCATTATGAAATGCTCAAACATACAGGTAAGTTTCCAATCATTGGAGTAAATACCTTTTTGAATTCTAAAGGCTCTCCAACTATTATTCCTTCGGAAGTAATTAGAGCTACCCAAGAAGAAAAGGAATATCAGATAAAAATGCTTCAGCAATTAATAGCAAATAACGCCTCAGATTCTAAAAATCAGATAGATAGTTTACAATATTCAGCCATACAAAACCAAAACATTTTTGAAGTAATGATGGAGGCGGCAAAAATTTGTTCACTAGGACAAATAACAAATGCTCTATTTGAAGTAGGTGGACAGTATAGAAGAAATATGTAGTTTTTTATATTCCTTCATTGTACTATTAGTAGAGTTTAATTTTTTTGTGATTTTTTAATATTTATTTTTTGCTGACTTTAAGTTTTGGTTTAGAGTTTAAATCATTCTATTTCGTAGATGACTCGTGTTTGCCATTCATCAGGATTAGGTGTTTGGCTTGGGTCAGTAATATAGATTTCATATGGTCTACTAATAGTTGAATAATTATTTTCTTGACAGAAGTCTTTAATTTTTTGATGCGTATCAAAAATTGTTCGATAGTCTCCAAAATGAGTAGCTTGTGCTGTTAGTTGAGGTAATGTTTGATAAAAGCTCATTCCATTTGTTAATGAATCTTTGACCATGATTTCTAAAAAAGCACCTGCTCTTAAAATAACCCTGTCATTGTCTCCTGGTTTTTGAGGAAATGATAGGTATTGTACAAAGGGTTGTTCAAGAGCTTCCATATCATTAGTTGTGATATAATCAAAGGTTTTACTATATATTTCACTTAATGATTGACTAATATTTGAACTTGAGCAAGTATCGATTATTGTTATCATATTTTGCGTGTCCCATTCTTGTATCTTAACTTCACTACTTTTTGATGGGATAGATTCACAATAATTTTTAAGGTTTTTAAGTCCTTTTTCATGGTCACCTTTCATCATTTTGCTAATGACGGGTCCAAAGATACGTGCCAAAAAAGGTA
>CAXFLH010000016.1:0-19505 GCA_964003875.1 uncultured Flavobacteriales bacterium
ATCACATTATATGATTCGTTATCGTGAATTAGGGACTTCTTCGTGGACAGTAATGACGGCGGGGCCTGTCAATGCCAACTCCTTTAATGGAACGTCTAGAACACGTTACTTCATGGAACCAGCTACTACTTACGAGTGGTCAATGAGAGCGAGAGTACTAAACGAAGATGGTTCAACCAACTGTCAGTCGCCTTGGTCAGCAAGTTCACAATACACGACATTAGATGCTTGTGCTAACTTAGAGAACTTATCGACTTCTACGGAGGCTAATTGGGTGACTTTAAGTGCTGACGCACCAGCCGAGGAGTGGGGTGTATGGCAGTCTAAAGGTAAGATGCGAGTAGTAGGTACAAACTCTTTCCGTTATGTTAATGGAGCTGCCGATGGTAGTATTCAAGTCTTAAAAGGAAACTTTGAGCCAAGTACCGACTACGAATGGCACACTAAAGCATGGTGTATGGGTAATGTAGATGCCAATGGCGACTCAGACCCACAATACCATTCGGGGTGGGGCGATTTCTCTACATTTAGCACACAAGCCATTTGTGATAAAATGCCTACCAACCTAGCGACTAGTGCCAATGGGGCTCAAACAGCCATTACTATGACTTGGGATACGCCAGAGAGTGGGCAGCCAGACCATTACTTCTTGGAGCTAACCAATCTAACTACTGGTCAAGTATGGGCTTGGAATGACCTTGCAGGTTCTTCTAATTCTAAGACTAAGTTTGGTTTGACTGCTGGGGATTACTCTTGGAAAATACGAGGAGCATGTGGTACTAACGGAACTTCTTGGGCAACAATCTTCTCACAGCCTGTTGAATATACTTTAGGTGCTGCAAGATTAGCCAATCTTTCAAACCTCAAGATTTATCCTAATCCATCGTCTGATATCTTCCATTTGGATTTTTATGCTGACACTCAAACGGAGATTCGACTTTATAGCCTATTGGGAGAACAAGTCTATGGACAAACATTTAGTGCCAACAGTAGTGTTAATACAGCTATTGATTTGTCTGACTATGCCAAGGGATTATATAAACTCAGTGTAATTACATCTGAGGGAATAGCGAATTATAAATTGGTCAAACAATAAGCGATTAGATATACACAACAATAAAAAAGCAACTCAATTGAGTTGCTTTTTTTATTAATTTTGAAGAAAATAAAATCTTAAATCCTTAATGCTATAAAAAATTACGTTTTCCTTTCTCTATTTTTTTATTCATTTTTAGCTTTAGCTCAAAATGAAGATGAGCCTAATAAATTTTATGATAAACTTAGCTCAACATATGAATTTGCTCTCCCTTTTCATTCTTCTGACACATCATCAAATCCTGTAAACTCTAATTGGTTTTCTTGTGCATTTACTTATGAAATGTCAGATGATTTTTTAGTTGGTTTGGGGGGACAAAAGTTCCTTGATTTACAAGCTAAAACATCTAATTATAGCCTACGGGCTGGAGCATTTGTTTAAATAGATTATAGACTTCCTCTAAACAACGGTAGTATTTCCTTTGTCCCCAAAGTAGGTAAATGGTGGGACGATATTGATACGGATAAAAATTCTTGGTACTATGATTTTTCGTTAAGGCGTAATAATGGTATAATATTTTTGAGTCTAGGCTATCACCGAAGTAAAATGCCCAAAAATTACCTAGATACTTTTTATATGGGTATTGGGATAACAATCAAATAACGAAAAAAAGAGGGGCTTAGAATTATATATTTTTTAATGATATCCTTGTTTTATATGGCAACGGATTTTGGTTTTTAATGGCTAGTGTTCACCTCATTTTGGTATGGCTTAATCCCAAAAAATTTGGAATGAGCCGACTGCTAATGAAGATATTAGCTAAGAGAATTATATAATATTCACTTCCGCCTCTAGAGCGATGCCAAATTTTTGTTGAATAGAGGCTTGTATATCTTGAGATAGCTTCAAAATATCTTGTCCTTTAGCTTGTCCGTAATTGACAAGTACTAAGGCTTGGTTTTTGTGTACACCAGCATCTTGATGTGTATAGCCTTTCCAACCCGCTTGTTCTATGAGCCAACCTGCGGCTACTTTAGTTTTGTCTTGCCCATTTGGATAACCCACTATATTGGGGAATTCACTTTTCAGACTTTCAAACTGTGCATTCGAAATGGTCGGGTTTTTGAAAAAGCTACCACTATTGCCAATGTCTTTAGGGTTGGGTAGTTTGCGTTGTCTGATGGCTATAACGGCTTGGCTAATACTTTCTAAACTAGCTGTTGCTCCCATAGCTTTGAGCTCATCTTCTATAGCACCATAAGAGGTGTTGAATTGGGGTATTTTGCTGAGCCTAAAGCTAACGTTACAAATCACAAATTGCCCTTTGAGTTCGCCTTTAAAAATAGAATAACGATAGCCAAATTGACAATCTTCATGATTAAATATTTTAATTTCTTGGCTATCTATATGTACCGCTTCTAACCCCTCAAAAACCGATTTTATTTCGCTGCCATAGGCTCCAATATTTTGCATAGGTGCTGCCCCAACACTTCCCGGTATTAGTGATAAGTTTTCTATTCCTCCTAATTGCTTATTGATGCTCCACATTACAAAGTCGTGCCAGACTACACCACCACCAACTTGCACTAAGGCACTTTGTTCATCTTCTTCAATAATTTTAATGCCTCCAATTTCATTTTTCAAAACACTACCTTTCACATCTTGAGTCAGTAAGATATTACTGCCACCACCCAATATCATAAGGGGTCGTTCAGCTTGTGCCAATAGGTTTTGTAACTCCTCTATAGATTGAAATCGAGCAAAGTGCTCAGCCTGTGCCGATAAGCCGAAGGTATTGAGCGATTGTAAAGGATAGTTGTGTTCTAATGCCATAGAGTTCAAAGGTATGAATACTTATGATTTACTCATTCTATTTTATGTATTTTCGCAAATATGAGAAAAAAAATTATCGTCTCTGTAACCAATGATATTAGTACTGACCAAAGGGTGCATAAGGTTTGCCAAAGTTTGGAGTCTATGGGCTTTGAGGTGATTTTATGGGGTAGGAAGTTGTCCTACAGTCAAGTCTTACATCGTAGCTATACGACTAAGCGTATGACCTTGCTTTTTTCTTCAGGGCCATTGTTTTATTTGGAGTATAATTTCCGTTTGTTTTTGATATTACTGTTTAGCAAAAGCCATCTGCTATTGAGTAACGATTTAGACACCTTATTAGCCAATTTTTTAGCATCTAAATGTAAAGGTATTCCTTTGGTTTATGATAGCCACGAGCTTTTTCCAGAAGCTCCAGAACTGATACATCGTCCTACCAAAAAGAAAATATGGGAAAACTTAGAACGCTGGATTTTACCAAAAATTAAACATAGCTACACAGTCTGCCATTCCATAGCACAGTTTTATAAGGATAGATACGGTATAGCTATGAAAGTAGTTCGTAATGTTCCTTATTTAAACCCATCATCTTCGGCTCAGACTAGCTCTAAAACTATTATTTATCAAGGAGGCATGAACCCAGGTAGAGGTTTAGAACTCGCTATAGAAATGATGAGCTATTTAGATGATTTTAAACTTAAAATTATAGGCGATGGCGATGAGTTAAAGGCTCTAAAAGTATTAGCTCAACAAAAAGGAGTGGAACATAAAGTAGAGTTTTTAGGTCGTTTGCCTTTTAATGATTTGAAAGCTCATACCGAACAAGCCAATATTGGTATATTATTTGAAGAGGCTAGAGGCTTGAGTTTTGAATACAGTTTACCTAATAAATTATTCGATTATATTCATGCCGACACGCCTGTTTTGGCATCGTCTTTGGTTGAGGTTAAAGGCATAATGAATCACTACCAAATTGGAGAATTAATCCGTGAAAGAACACCACAAAGTATTGCCAAACAAATTGAGGAAATGTCTCAAAATCTAAGCTCTTATGATTTTGCAAAGGCCAAAAAGGAGTTAAATTGGCAAATTGAATCTCAGATACTAGAGGGTGTTTTTAGTCCTTTTTTAGACAAAGCATAAAGCTGAGTTTATACAAATCGAACACCATTAGATTGGTGCATCCATTCATTAGTAATTTACGGCAACAATATTTCCAAAAAATAAAAATGCCTTTAGTTAAAAACAATGTTTTTCTAATGAAGTTATAATAGTTAAAAATTTTGATATTCTTACATGCCCTCGGGTGACTTTTTTGTAAAGATAATAGGTTGATAAGGGCGAATTCTGTTTTTTCCAAAAATACGGATACCTCATCTAATCCTAAATGTATAATAGGATTGTTGATATGCATAACCGTATAAGAGTTAAACTCTAATTCTGCACCATATAAGGTGTCCTCGTGGCCGTACTTAGTTAAGCTTTCTGTAAATTTAATATTCTGACTAACTTTCTTGTTAATGAATAGGTTACATGCACTAAATGAGGCGTAAGGTCTTTGATTTCTGAAATGTGCTTTGCGTTCTTCTCTGTACCTACCGTATTTCCACCTCAATCGTTTGTTTTTTTTCAATTGTTCGTATTCGGCATAACTCACACCACCAACAATGACCTCGCTTTCATCTTTAAAGTCAATGTATTTTTTAATGAAATTATCACCTATTTGGACATCACA
Source organism: uncultured Flavobacteriales bacterium (assembly GCA_964003875.1). Lineage (GTDB taxonomy): Bacteria > Bacteroidota > Bacteroidia > Flavobacteriales > UBA7312 > UBA8444. The sequence continues at coordinate 4,605 of CAXFLH010000016.1, forward strand.
ATCTAAAAATAACAAATAGTCGTACTGAGCTTTATCGGTGAGTAGATTTCTTATAGCAGAACGTCCAATATTTTTTTTGTTCAATTGGTAATTAACGCCCTTAATATTTTCTAACCCATCGTTTAATACGATGTATGTAGCTTTGGAAGTATCGTCTACACAAAGTATTTCAAACGGTATGTTTAAATCCTGTGCTTGAGAAGATAATTCATTCACTAATTCTTTAACAGCAAAATTATATATGGGAATTAAGATGGATAACATCTATTCGGTAAAAGCGACTTTGCCGTCTTCACACTTCAAGACTTTTGACGGAAAACGATTCAATAAGTTATGCTCATGAGTTGCCATTAACACAGCACAGCCATTGGCACACAAATCGTGAATCAAATTGAGAATCTTATCTGTGGTTTCAGGGTCTAAATTTCCTGTTGGTTCATCAGCTAATATCAGTTTAGGGTCGTTGAGTAAGGCACGTGCTATACATATGCGTTGTTGTTCGCCTCCAGATAGTTCAAATGGCATTCTATCAATGTGGTCGAGCATCTCCACTTTTGTTAATACTTCATCAATTCTATCCTTTATCTCTTTCTTATCTTTCCAACCAGTGGCTTTGAGTACAAAGTCTAAATTGTCTCTTACTGAACGGTCAGTAAGGAGTTGAAAATCTTGAAAAACAATGCCAATTTTCCTTCTCAAATAAGGAATCATAGATTTTTTGATTTCAAAAAGTTGATGGTCCACCACTTCGCCAAGACCTTTTTTCATAGGAAGTTCGGCATACAAGGTTTTAAGCAAACTACTTTTGCCGCTACCAGTAGCACCAATGAGATAAACAAATTCGGTGGGCAGTATGCTGAAAGATACATCGCTTAGGATTAGTCGGTCGGATTGAAATACATCGACGTGTTTGAGTTCAATTAGGGACATTTCTCGAGATTTCTGTTTCTACAAATTTACTTTTTTTATAGCGTTGGTCAAGTGTTGTTTATGCACACGCATTCTGTTAATAACTTATTGACTCTACGATAGTAATAGGGACATTCTTTGATAAATTAGCATCAAATTTAAAAAATGAGACTTAGAGTTTACATTTTCTTTTTACTTATTAGTCAAATCTCTCTTGCCCAGAATTGTGACGTTGACCAGATAAAAGACCTGCTGCAAAATCAACAGTATGCTCTAGTATATTCTATGGCAGAGACTATGAAAGATTGTGATTTGAGCGAGTCAGATGTAGAATGGACTCAGTTTTATCAAGCTAAAAGTGCTCTAGAATTGTTTAACGATGAAGCTCAATTTAGACTTGAGCAATATCTTGAAAATTATCCTTTAGGTGAGTACAGTAGACAAGCCTATCTTGCATTAGCAAAACTGCATTTTAGAAACAAAGAATATGACAAAGTCATTGCTAAATTGAATAATGTCAATGTGTATGATTTAGAGTTTCATGAAGAAGCCATGTATTATTTTCGCTTAGGATATTCCTACTTTTCTTTAAATAAATACGAAGAAGCTAAGTTGGCTTTCTTTGATATCAAATCCATTTCGTTTACCTACTCAGAGTTGACGACTTATTGTCTGTCACACATGGCTTATGAAGAGGGAAATTACGCTACAGCATTACAAGGTTTTCAGCAGTTAATCAGTACTCCGACATTAGGTATCATAAGTAAGTATTATATTACTCACATCTATTATTATCAAGAGCGATACAATGAGCTAATTGACTTTGCTAAACCTTTATTGGAAAATAGCTATAACCCCAAACGAGATAAAGAATTGAAACGATTGATTGGTGATGCCTACTTTGCTTTGGGTCAATACCAAAATTCCATAGATTTTCTTGAAGATTACATGTCAGATGATGCTTCCAGTTCATTGGATAGGATAGAAAAATACCAATTAGGCTTGGCTTATTATGAATTGCAGGACTATAACAAAGCCACTACTCAGTTTGAAGATGTCTTATTGGACGAAGATAGTTTATCTCAGTTTGCAGCTCATCAATTAGGTCAATGTTATTTATTGTTAAATGAAAAGCCATTAGCTATTAATGCCTTTAAATATGCTTCAGCTATAAATTTTGATTACACACTAAAAGAAGATGCCGCTTTCAATTCTGTAAAGTTAATTTACGAGCAACAATCATCTTACGACAATGCCGTTGAAAGTATTGAGCAATTTATTGAAGACTATCCACAATCTGTTCATATTGATTATGTGCAAGATTTACTCATTAAAGCCTACACTTCCACTAAAGATTTTCAGACTGCCGTAGATAAGTTATCTACACTAAGTAGTATGTCTTTACCTCAACAGCAAGTGTATCAGAAGTTAAGCTATTATTTGGCTGCCGAACACTTTGTAAACAAACGCTACCAACAATCTATTACATGCTTTGATAAGTCAATAAAATACCCCATAGACAATAAGTTGTTTGCTTTGGCATACTATTGGAAAGCTGAAGCTTATTACCACACCAAAGATTACAGCAATGCCATTGAATCTTTCAAAGCGTTTAATATAAAAGACGGTTCTTTCTTACTTGAAGAATACAAACAAGCTCACTATTCTTTAGCATATACTTACTATCAATCTTCTAAATATAAAGATGCTATTCTTTGGTTTAGAAAATATATTAGTTTATCCGATGATATTCAAAAGCAAACCGATGCCTATCTCAGATTGGGAGATGCATATTATATGACTCAAGACTACATTAGAGCCCAAGAGTTTTACGGATTTGCAGAAGAAAGTGGAGCCTTTGACGTTGATTATGCTATACATCAACAAATACAATGTTTTGGGCTAACTAATCAGAGAGATAAAAAAAGAACGGCACTTAGTCAGTTAATTTCAGATTATCCTCATTCGTTATATAACGATGATGCTATGCTTAATTTGAGTACTATGTATTTGAATGAGGATAGACAGGACGAGTCTGTAGCTCTATTATCAGACTTGATAAAAAAACACCCAAAAAGTATTTTGGTAAAAACGGCTCTTTTAAAATTAGGTCTGAATTTTTATAACGAAAGTGTTTCAGACTCAGCCATATATTATTTCAAATCAGTAATTGAAAATTATCCTAATACTAAAGAGTCTAAAGAGGCCTTAATAGCTTATAAAAATGTTTCTGTAGAATCAGGAGATGTGAAGTCGTACTTCGATTATGTAGGGGAATTGTCCAATGTAAGTGTAGATATAGCATCCAAAGACTCCATTAGTTATGAAGCCTCAGAAAACTTATACCTCAAGCAAGATTACGAAAAGGCTATCGATGCTTTTGATAACTATCTGAACGAATTCGATGCTCCTATCTTCAAATTAAACGCTCATTTTTACAAAGCTGAGTCTATCTTTACTACAAATCCTGATTTAGCTGTAGAGGATTATTTAAGCGTTTTAGAATTTTCGCAAAATATTTTTACCGAAAGAGTATTAAGCCGTTTGGCACGAATAGAATTTAATAAAGAAGAATACGGTGTTGCTGCCTTGCACTACACGAATCTAAAAGCAATTGCTCAAGAAAATAGTCTTTTGAGAGAAGCCACGATAAACCTTTTCTACTGCTATAAAAATTTGGACTTGAATGCTAGTTTATTAGAATCTGCCAAGGCAGTTCTCGATTTGGATAAGGTTGATGCCGAACTGGCTAATGAAGCCAGATTAGTAATAGCCAACAATTATTTTGACGAATCAGAATTTCATTTAGCCAAAAAAGATTACCAAATTATTGCAGAACAAAATCAGTCTGAGATAGGCTCGGAGGCCAAATACCAATTAGCTTACTTAGCTTATCTTGAAAGTGATTTTGACCAATCAGAAAAGATAATTTTTGAACTTGCTGAAAACTTTTACAGTGACTTTTACATTGCTAAATCGTTTATTTTATTAGCTGATATCTACAAAGAAAAAGACAACCTTTTTCAGTCTAAAGCCACTTTGCAAAGTATTGTAGATAACTATGAGGGAGAAGATTTAAAGGAGATATGTCTGCAGAAAATAGCGGAAATAGATTTGCTCAATGAACAGGCTCAAAAGGACTCACAAAAAGACGAATTAATAATCAATCTTTTAAACGATATTGAACTTAACGAATTGTTTGAAGAAGAAAATACTTTAGAAGATGAAGAATAAAACCATTGTATTATTTTATATTCTTGGATGTGTCCTTATAGGTCAAAGCATCTTTGCCCAAACAGATGGGGATTTAGGAGTTCAAGAAATTCAAGTTACAGAATCTTTTATTCCTGATGTGCCAGACGCTATCAAATTGGCTGATAACCCAAAGCTGTCAGATACCATTAAAGTCACTAAAAATGTCAGTTACAAGCCATTAAACCGTCGATTTGAAAGTCAGTTGAAGCTGAATCCTATTAAATCTGCTAAGATTAAAGGAGAACCATTATCTAAACTCTATCATACCTACATTTACGGTGGGGTTGGAAATATGAGTATGCCTACCTCTAAGATCTTTTATAGTTCAGATAGGAATAAATCTTTTACTTATGGTTTAGCTTTAGGCTACATAGAGTCGTATTCTGATGTTAAAAGTGCTTTTGATAATGAACAAAAAGTATCGGCAGCATTTAGAGAAACAGATTTTTCAGCCTATATCAAAAAAGATTTTGACTTTGGTATAATGAATGCTTATTTCTCTAGACATGGAAATGTTTTTCAAGCTTATGGCTATAATCCTAATTCAAAATTGGAAGAAAAATTTACTCAAGAATATTGGGGGTATTCAACAATGAGTGTATCACTTCAAAGTAAAAACACAGATAAGAGTAAACCTACCTATTATGCTAAACTATTTGCTTACGATTTAAATGAACAGACTGAAAATTCGGTTTCTTGCTTATTGTCTGCTCAACAAACTGTTGGTTTGAACGACTATAGTGTAGAGTTGGCTATGGATTATGATTTTAATAACCTTTCTGATAAATACGTCTTCGCAGATAGTCTAGCAAAAGAGTTAATACTAACTTTTAGTCCATCTGTGAGTAGGGAACTTGGTGGTGGTTATTTGAATTTAGGCTTTGAGCTAAAATCAATGGACACTAGAGATTCTGCTGATATTAGCTATGCTATTTTTCCACAAATTCATTACGATTATATTTTTTCAGAAAAAAATCAAAATGCATATGCAGGTGTGAGAGGTGGTCTTGATGAAAATTCGTATTGGACATTAAGTAAAAAGAATCCTTTTATTTTAAATGCTTTGACAACAGATGGTACCGGCTTAAACCTCATAAATAGTCAGATTAAATACGATGTTTATATTGGTATGAATTCTTATTTAGGAGCAAATATAAATTGGTCTTCAGAATTATCATACGCTAGAGTACAAGATATGTCCTTTTTCGATTTAGATGATTATTCAACTTATCAAAATAAGTTTAAGGTCGTTTATGATGATGTTAATCATTTGTTATGGTCGTCCGAGCTAGATTGGGAAATGAATTCTAACGCTAATCTAAATCTGCAATTAGACTATCATAAGTATGACTTAGATTCTTTGCAAGACTATGCTTATAAGCCTGGTATAGTTTCCAAATTAGGCTTTTCTTATAATATTGGAGATAAAATCTTACCTCAAATTGAGCTAGTTGGTGCATTTGATCGTTCAACGGCTACTGATTCAGCCTCTACTGTGCCATTATTGAATGATATTATAGATGTTAATTTTGCTTTAGAGTACAAATACAATTCTATTTTTTCAGCCTATTTTAAGGCTCGAAATCTGATTGGCGGCTATCAGATTTGGGAAAATTATCCTGTCTTAGGTCCACAAGTCTTTTTTGGCTTGTCTTTCCGTTTTTAAACTTATTCACTAATTGTTAATAAGTAGGCACTATATTTCTTACTTTTTTTTATTGATTTATCGTCCTTTTTTTACCTTTGTTTTAATCTAGTAAATAGCCAAGTTAATAAACAAAAAAAACAATGAGTGAAAATTTAGAAAACAAAGCTGACTATGGTGCTGGTAATATTCAGGTTCTAGAAGGTCTTGAGGCCGTGAGAAAAAGACCAGCCATGTATATTGGTGATATCGGTCAAAAAGGTCTACATCATCTAGTGTATGAGGTTGTAGATAATTCTATTGATGAGGCTTTAGCAGGTCACTGTACCGATATCGATGTGGTTATCAATGAAAATAATTCGATAACAGTAATTGATAATGGTCGAGGTATTCCTACTGACCTACACCCAAAAGAAAAAAAATCTGCCTTAGAAGTTGTAATGACAGTACTTCACGCTGGTGGTAAATTCGATAAAGATTCTTATAAAGTTTCTGGTGGTTTGCACGGTGTTGGTGTTTCTTGTGTTAATGCTCTATCCATACACTTAAAAGTTGAAGTACATAGAAATGGTAAAATTTATCATCAAGAATACGAAAGAGGTGTTCCAATGTATGATGTTAAAGAAGTAGGGACAACCGATAAAACCGGAACTATTGTAACTTTCCTTCCTGATAATGAAATATTTCATGAAACAGTTTACCACTTTGATATTTTACAAAGTCGTTTAAGAGAATTATCTTTCTTAAATAAGGGTATTAAACTTTCTTTGACCGATCGACGTCGTGAAGATGAAGAAGGTAATTTTGTTAAAGATAACTTTATTTCAGAAAATGGTCTGATTGATTTTGTAGAGTTAATAGATGAAAACAGAGAGAAGTTGCTAGATTCTGTTATTCATATGGATACAGAAAAAAATGGTGTTCCTGTTGAAATAGCTATGCACTATAATACTTCATACAGTGAAAATATACACTCTTACGTCAATAATATCAACACTCATGAAGGAGGTACACACCTTTCTGGATTCAGAAGAGCACTTACTAGAACTCTAAAGCGTTATGCCGATGAGTCGGGCATGTTGGATAAAGTTAAGTTTGAGATTGCTGGAGACGACTTTAGAGAAGGCCTAACAGCAGTTATTTCAGTAAAAGTTATGGAGCCTCAGTTTGAGGGTCAAACTAAAACTAAGCTAGGTAATAAAGAGGTTACTGGTGCAGTTGACCAAGCTGTTGGCGAAATGCTAACCAATTATTTGGAGGAAAATCCAAATATGGCAAAACAGATTGTTCAAAAAGTGCTTTTAGCGGCCCAAGCTAGAAATGCAGCTCGTAAGGCTCGTGAAATGGTACAGAGGAAAAATGTACTCTCAGGTTCGGGACTTCCAGGTAAATTGGCAGACTGCTCAGACAAAGACCCAGAAAAATGCGAGATATTCCTTGTCGAGGGTGATTCGGCTGGTGGTACTGCAAAACAAGGAAGAGATAGATTCTTTCAAGCTATTCTTCCTTTAAGAGGTAAAATCTTGAACGTCGAAAAAGCTATGCAGCATAAGGTTTTTGAAAATGAAGAAATCAAAAATATGTACACTGCTTTAGGTGTCACTATTGGTACTGAAGACGACTCAAAGGCATTAAACCTTGAAAAGTTAAGGTATCATAAAATTGTTATTATGACGGATGCCGATGTTGATGGGTCTCACATTGCTACTCTTATTCTGACTTTCTACTTTAGATATATGAAAGAGTTGATAGAAAATGGATACCTATATATTGCAACTCCTCCTTTGTATTTAGTCAAAAAAGGTAAAGAACAACATTATTGTTGGTCTGATGAAGAAAGAGACTTGATGGTTGAAAAGATGAATGGTGCTAATATTCAGCGTTATAAAGGTCTTGGTGAAATGAATGCGGAGCAACTGTGGGATACTACGATGAATCCTGAAACTAGAACCCTAAGGCAAGTAACTATCGATAGTGCTGCTGAAGCAGATAGAATATTCTCTATGCTTATGGGTGATGAGGTGCCACCTCGTAGAGCCTTTATTGAGCAAAATGCTAAATACGCTAAAATTGATATTTAATAGCTATTCAATAAAAAAAAAGCCCTCATTTGAGGGTTTTTTTTGTGCTTATATTTTACTGATTTATCTTACTAAAGTAATCGTACCGGTACAATTTTCACAATTAGTGTGATCGTAAATTCGGTATTCAAAATCTTGATAGCTCAGTACATAAGAATAAGTGCCTGTAATAAGTGGACTTCCAGTTCTTACATTCGTGCCGTCCCACGCCATATCTGGATCATTAGATTGAAATACCAATGAGCCATACCTATCAAAAATAGATATAGAAAACGTTTCTGTTTTCATAGCATGATGAAAAATTTTGAACGTATCGTTGTTACCGTCTAAGTCAGGAGTAAAACCATTAGGAACAAATAAAGTATGTTCTTCTTTTATAGCTAAAGTACCATAGATACTATCTTTGCACATGAATTCGTCAGTAACCACTAATTTCAAATCGTAATATTTAATACCTGAACTATCCAAATTTGTCGATAAATCTAAATTCATAACATCTTGAGAATTAGCAATAAACCCATTGCTTAATTCCCATTGCCATTCTACTATATTGCCTTCTGAATTATCGTACAAGTTGACAATAGGATAGTTAGTTGTTACCGTATCGTCAAGAACTCTGTAGTCAGCTATTACGAAGGGTGGTTGTGTAATTTCGAAAGTTAAATCGTTAATACATTGGTTAGCATCTTCAACGGTAATAGTGTATGAGCCCTCCGATAAATTATAGATGTTTTGCTCAGTAGAGTAAAACGAATTTTCTCCTTTCCAAACAAATGAAATCGGTAAAAATTGCTCTGAATAAGGTGGGTTGTCAGGCCCTCCCCAAGATGACACCTCAATAAAGCCATCATTATTATAAGTACAGCTTTTATGGCTGTAGTTGGCTATATCTAGAGATAGTGAATCTGGTTGAGTGATATCAAAAGTTATACTGTTAGGACAGCCTTCAGCATCTTCTACAGTAAATGTATAGCTTCCAGCAACAAGGTTGTAAGCATCAGCTTGTTTTGAAATGGTATCATTAGTCGATAGGTCAACCCAATGGTATGTGTAGGGTAGTAAACCACCATTTGCTATACAAGCTACCCATGCATCGTTTCCACCATAACACCTTACATTAAATCCGTTATAGTCAGATATTGAGCTACTTAGTGAAATAGAAGAATTTTCAGTTAAGAAGTAATCGGCAGAGTTTTGACAATTGTTATTATCAGTTACAGTAATCTGATAATTTCCAGATGCTAAATCACTTATCATTGTTGTCCCATTTCCTGTCATAGGATTGTCTCCAATCCAATTGTATGTATATGGAGTTGTACCACCACTTATAGTTGTGCTAATTACACCATCACTAAATCCAAAGCAGCTTACAGGATCTATGGATTCAAATATTTCAATGTCTTGTGGCGGTGGAGATATGGTAAAAGGACCTGCTGTATGTTCACAGCCTAAGTTATCTGTAACCGTTAAGTTGTATGTGTCTGATACTAGGTTGCTGATGTCTTCGCTAGTAGAAGTGTAATTATTGTTTATAGAAGTCCAATCGAAACTGAATGGTGCTGTGCCATTAGAGGTGGTGATATCAATTGCACCAAAAATTTCTCCGGGACAAATGTTGTCGTCAATTACAGCATCAATCGTAACTGGAGTGGAAACAAATACCGTTACATCATCTGTATAGGTGTCTGGACACTCAGAAGCAGTTACAGTATAGGTTGTTGTTACTAATGGAGATACGGTTATGTCTGTACCGTTGCCAACTACATTACCCATATCATCTTGCCATATAACGTTTGAGTTATTTGCTCCATCGGGCACAAATCTAAATGCTTGATTATTACCTGTTAATTGAGTATTGTTCCAACCTGCTTCAATTAAAAATTGGCTTTCATCTTCATTTACTAAGCCGAGTACCGATTCGCCATTATTCCAATTAGCACACAATGGTTGATCTTGAATATGAATTTCTATAACGTTGGTTGTTTCAAAAATCTTTATTTGACCATTGAATTGCAATCCTGCACAACTAAAATAACCAAAGTTTTCAAAAGATGCTACAAACCTTCTAAATGGGGCAACACCATACACATTGTAGTATAATCCTCCGCCATTATTTGGATTCAAATCCATCCATGGTCCCATAATAGCATTAATGACCTGCCCAGGAGGTGCAGCACTTGGAATGGCATAAGTGTTCCAAGGAGAATATGCACTTGCATTAGTCAGATCGAAGGTGACGTAATTATTGGTGGAAATTAAAAGTTGATTAAAAATATTTCCGTAGAAACAAAAATCAAAACCTATATCAATGACACCTGAATATATATCATCGCCAAGACCATTTAGATTAGTTCCTGAGTTAAAAGGATCCATATCAATTGGAATATTTTCAATGGTATAATCGCTTGTTCCAATGGAATTAGGGGTATAATCGGCAGATAAGTCTACATCCTCAATGTCACAAATAATGACATCTGTCCCTGCATCAATCTGAGCTTTTGCATGATTAACACAAAAAAATAGTAGCGTGAGTATAAGGGTTAAGTGTCTCATAAATGAACAGATTTTTCTTGTTAAATGTTCAGCTTATAAACATACAAATAAAATCACATATTTAAAATGCTATTTTTTTTTAACTTATAGTTTCAGCTATTAATGATGTGGTTTATCTAATTTTAATACTTGGTAATAGACTTTTTAAGCATTAAATAATTAATTTTGTAAAAAATAAAATACTATGAAAGTAACAGTTGTAGGCGCTGGAGCTGTAGGCGCAAGTTGTGCAGAATACATTGCCATTAAAGATTTCGCATCCGAAGTAGTTTTGGTTGATATCAAAGAAAACTTTGCCGAAGGTAAAGCTATGGACTTGATGCAGACAGCTTCCTTAAATGGTTTTGACACAAAAATTGTAGGAAGTACAAACGTTTATTCAAAAACAGCAAACAGTGATGTAGCAGTAATTACTAGTGGAATCCCTAGAAAACCTGGAATGACTCGTGAAGAGTTAATTGGTATTAATGCCGGAATTGTTAAAATGGTTTCAGAAAACCTAATAAAGCATTCGCCTAATGTTATACTAATTATAGTCAGCAACCCTATGGATACGATGACATACTTAACGCACAAAGTTACCGGACTTCCAAAGCATAGAATCATTGGAATGGGTGGGGCTTTAGATAGTGCTAGATTTAAATACAGATTAAGTGAAGCTCTTGAATGTCCGGCTTCTGATGTCGATGGTATGGTTATTGGTGGTCATAGTGATAAAGGTATGTTGCCATTGACACGTTTAGCTACTAGAAATAGTGTTAGAGTTTCGGAGTTTTTAAGTGATGAAAGACTTAATAAAGTGATGGAAGATACCAAAGTAGGAGGTGCTACGCTTACTGCTATGTTAGGTACTTCGGCATGGTATGCGCCAGGAGCTGCTGTTTCATCTTTAGTTCAGGCTATCGCTTGTGACCAACATAAAATGTTCCCATGTTCAGCTCTTTTAGAAGGAGAATATGGAATGAACGATTTATGTATCGGAGTGCCTGTAATTCTAGGTAAAAATGGAATTGAAAAGATTGTTGAAATCGACCTTAGTGATGAGGAAAAAGAAAAACTAGCTGAATCAGCTAAAGGAGTTAAAGCTACTAATTCATTGCTGAACGAAGTTAACGTATAAAATTATATTCTTATAAAATTGTCTTTAAAAGAGAGCTTCGGCTCTCTTTTTATTTTTTGATAATTTTCCTCCATTCAGAAACATCTTCTTGTTGTATGTGTATCAAATAGTAGCTAGGAACTAAAAAACTAATATCTAAAGTTGAAATCCCCTGAATTTTCTTTTTTAAAATTAATTGTCCAATACTTGAGTAAATAGAAATTTGACTTTCTTTATCAGTATCTATCGTTAGGTGATTATTACTAGGATTTGGGTAAATTTTCACTAAAAAATCATTATTGTATTTGTCTAAACTTGTACTGATGCTATCGTTAACAAAATAAAATAATCCACCAGATTGCATACCTAAAAACAAGTCTCTTTTACCATCATTAGTAAAATCATCAAAAAGTATTGCTGTATTTTTTCCTTTACCAATAGATTGAAAGTTGTCGCTAATCAGTTCAAAATTTACTGATAAGTCATTATTTTCACTCTTGTAATGGTATATACGACCACTTTCGCTACCTATTAAAATATTTATTTCATTGTCTTGTTCAAAAACAAAAGGAGTGCTAAATCCATATAAACTTTCATCGTTATTGACTGATATGCCTCCAAAATCTTCAGTAAGCGTATCAAAGACTGGATTATCAATAGTCCCCATATTTTCAACGTAAGTAATTGTTCCATCTACTTGGCCAATAATTAAGTCAAATAAATTGTCATCATTCATATCATAAAGAAAAGGTGCTGAGTGTTGACCAATGTCAATGTTAAAAAAGTTGACATTTTCCAATTCGAATACTGCATCTTGACCAGCATTAGCATTATTTTTAAAATAATGTAATTTGCCATTATTATCTCCAACAATCATATCTACATCGCCATCGTTATCTAAGTCTGCAAGAGCAGGCAAAAGTCCTTTTACTGTTTCATTGAGTATAGTATCTAAGGCAATTGTTGAAAGACCTCCAAAATCTCTATCAATAACTTCAAAATTAGGTTCACTTTGGCTTCCTATATTTCTAAGTAAGGCGAGTTGAGAAATGGGGTTACTGTTATTAAAATACCCGTAATTACCAATAAGTAAATCTTTTAAACCATCGTTATTATAGTCAATAACTGTAGGGTAAGCTCCTGAGCCAAAATCTAATGTATTGTCTTGAAGAAAATTTTTCTGACTAAATTCAAATGTAGGGTTGTTTTCTTGAGCAGTGTTTAAAAATACCATTATGCTCTCAAAATTCTCCGAGTTGTTGTCAATATTGGGACTAACTACCAAATCTTTAACATCATCGTTATTTACATCTAAATAAAAAGCGGCAGGAAAAGAATTGATTTCAGCACTTATATCACTTCCATTACCTATTGGAAAATCTTGATTTACAGAAATCATACTTGCATTTTGGGAATCACCTCCATTAATCAATAAGTTTAAGTTATTAAAAGATACGTCACCTAAAATGAAATCCATATCGTTGTCCCCGTCTATATCAAGAGCCAAAGATGATGACCCACTATGAGCTCCGGATGATCGAGTTTCTGCTTGTTCATCTATTGCATCTTCATTACAGCTATTAAAGTCATAGGTGTTTAACCCTTCAAAGAACTCTCCCCAACAATCGGTTTTCAATTCAAAAATTAAGCTGTCACAATTGCCATATAACTCTTGACTTTGATTCTGATGGTATTCTACGTAGCCCCCACTTTGTTTGAAAGTTAGCACGTCTATATCTTGGTCGCCATCAACATCAATAAAAGATGGAATATCGACTTCTGATATGATTATAGCACTAAGAATAGGTCCTAAGTCACTAATTAAAGCCTGTGTTTCGATTTGAAAACTTAGGTTTTCGCCTTGAGAAGTATTTCTATATACTCTAACATAACTGTCATTGTAGGTGAAAATATCTTCCTTGCCATCGCAGTTGAAGTCAACTAATAAAGCCCATTTATTTAAGTCTGGAAAATCCTTACTATAATCTTGGCTGTAGTCAAAATCAGTACCCACGCCATCATTATCATTAAGAAAACATAAAACTCTATCACCTACTCGTTCAAATACAAAGATGTCTTTTTTTCCGTCATTGTTTAAATCAATATTTGATAATTGACAAGAATTTAGTCCACCAGTAAGAGGGTTTTTAATCAGATTTCCATTTTCTATAATAGAAAGTTCGGATTGATATAGAAACTGTCCGAAAATCGTAAATGGAATAATTATAATGGATAGTAATAGAGCTTTTTTCATACTTACAAACTTACGATTTAAAATTTTGAAAAACGTATCTCAAAACATAATGAAATTGAACATACATACTAAAAATAGTAAATCTGATTTCAATTGCTATTTCAAAATTGAAATTTTATATTTGCCCGTTCTAAATTAAAATATTATGCAAAATAAAAGTTTTGTTTCTCTGTTCGCAATAGTCTTTTCAATTGTTTGTTTATATCAACTATCTTTTACATGGATTGCTCAAGGTGTTGAAGAAGATGCTGTAGAGTATTCGAACGGTGACGAATTAAAGGAAAAAGCGTATTTAGACTCTATTTCTTCAGAGCCCGTATATAATATAGGTGTTAAAAATTATACTTACAACGAATGTAAATCTAGAGAGTTAAACCTAGGTTTGGATCTTAAGGGTGGTATGAACGTAACACTTGAAGTTTCCGTTGTAGATGTGATAAGAGCAATGTCTAATTACAATAAGGATGCAAACTTCAACGCTGCTATTAATATGGCTATTGACAAACAATTAGATAGTCAAGACGATTTTGTGACTTTGTTTGCTCAGTCCTTTACTGAAATAAACCCTGAAGGGAAATTAGCTTCAATTTTCTATACACCTGAATTAAAAGACAAAATAACATCTAACTCTACTAATGATGAGGTTATGGGTGTAATACGTCTAGAAGTTGAAGACGCAATCGATCGCTCATTCAATATTTTAAGGTCAAGGATTGACCGCTTTGGTGTGTCACAACCCAATATTCAACGTTTAGAAGGTTCGGGAAGAATTTTAGTTGAATTGCCTGGTGTTAAAGATCCTGAAAGGGTTCGTAAGCTTTTGCAAGGTACTGCTCAATTAGAGTTCTGGGAAACCTATGAAAATGCTGAAATTTTAGGCGCTATTGATCAGATAAATGCTTATTTAAAATCTCAAGTTGTTGAAGAGGAAGAAACTGTTTCAGAAGTAGAAGAAGTTCAAGAAGAATTAGCTTCCGAAGACGACTTTGATTCTTCATTGTCTATTGATGATTTGAGTGCAGATAGCGAGGCCGCTTCAGATTCTGCGGCAATGACTGCTGAACAATTTTCTAGAGAAAATCCATTATATGCTGTTTTATTCCCT
>CAXFLH010000017.1:0-19266 GCA_964003875.1 uncultured Flavobacteriales bacterium
TTGACGCAATTTCTGTTGTTCTTCTTCAGATAATTGAATTATATCTAAACAATCTGAAGAACAACATTGCTGATGTTTTTCTTTACAACTATCGCATTGAATAAACAATAAGTTACAATTGACATTGTTGCAATTGACGTGTGTATCCGAAGGCTCACCACACTGATGGCAACTGCTAATTATATCGTTACTTATGCGTTCTGACAAACGCTCATCAAAAACAAAGTTTTTACCTTTAAATTTATTGTCTAAGTCCTCATTTTCATCTAACTGTCGTGCATAATCAATAATGCCTCCATGCAATTGATTGACATCTTTAAAGCCGTGATGCTTGAGGTATGCCGAAGTCTTTTCGCAACGAATACCACCAGTACAATACAGTAAAACTTTTTTATCCTCTTGCCCTTTCAACATATCTTTTACTTCAGGTAATTCTTCTCTAAAAGTCTCCGATTGTGGACAGATAGCATTTTCAAAATGCCCAATTTCACTTTCGTAGTGGTTACGCATATCCACTACTATGGCTCCTTTTTCTATGGCGTCATTCCATTGTTGAGCATCAAGGTGCTGACCAACATCCGTCACATCGTATTCGTCAATAGGCAAACCATCAGCCACAATTTGTTCCCTTACTTTAATGGTGAGCTTATAAAAAGATTTGCCATCATCTTCAACAGCAATTTTGAGGGGAATATGTTTAAACTCCTCATACTTATTCAGCGTCGCAATAAATTTTTCCCAATGGTGCTCTGGCACATTCATTTGGGCATTAATACCCTCTCTAGCTATATAAATCCTACCTAAGCAATCCAAATCCCCCCAATCTTTAAACAATTTATCCCTAAACTGCTCGGGCTTATCTAGAATAACATAGCGATAAAAAGAAAGCGTTTTTCTGAAAAACTTCTCAGATTCTAGCTTCTTTAGGGCTTGTTCCTTGCTCAGCTTATTACGCAAACCTTTCTTATGTGCATTCGGATCCATTAAGCAAATTTTCTTTTGCCAAAGGTACATAAAGAAATAGGAAATGAAAGATGATTTGAGTCATAGGTATGCACTAAATGCTATATTTGTAACATATTTAAGCTCCACATGAAAGACACTATATTAGTAATCGGTTCTTCTGGCCAAATCGGCACAGAATTGGTAAGTACTCTCCGACGTACTTACGGTAACTCTAATGTCATTGCCTCAGATATTCGACCAATAAAATCGGACGATAATTTACAATTGGGACCTTTCGAGGTGCTGGATATTATGGATAAAGAATTGCTGTTTGAAATCGTCAAAAAATATCAAGTGACTCAAGTATACCTTTTGGCAGCTTTGCTTTCGGCAACCGCCGAACAAAACATAGAATTGGGTTGGAGTTTGAATATGCGTTCCCTATCCCACGTTTTAGATTTGGCTAAAGAGAAACACATTAAAAAAATTTTTTGGCCCAGTTCTATTGCTGTTTTTGGACCAACAACGCCACGCATCATGACACCTCAGCATACCATAATGGAACCTAACACGGTTTATGGTATCAGCAAACTAGCAGGAGAACGATGGTGTGAATACTATCATCAAAAGTTCAATATTGATGTGAGAAGTATACGCTACCCCGGACTAATTGGTTGGAAGTCACAACCCGGTGGTGGCACAACCGATTATGCCGTTCATATTTTTCACGAGGCCATAAAAAACAAAAGGTACACGAGTTTTTTAAGCGAAAACACCACGCTACCTATGATGTATATGAGCGATGCTATTCGAGCAACCTTAGAAATTATGGATGCTCCAATCGAACTCATTAAAATACGCTCTTCCTATAATATCGCTGGTTTGAGCTTTAATCCAAAGCAGTTAGCTCAAGAAATCAAAAAGCATATTCTAGACTTCGAGATATCCTACAAAAGTGACTACCGTCAAGAAATAGCAGATAGTTGGCCACAAAATATTGACGATTCTACAGCTTTTAAGGATTGGAATTGGAAAAGTTCCGTTAATTTGCAAGAAATGACTTCGGATATGCTGAAGAATATTGAAACACTAATTACCGAATAACCCATCAATGAGTTTGGATTTACACATTTATAATACACTTAGTCGTCAAAAAGAAGTCTTTACCCCTTTACTTCCTAGTCACGTAGGCATGTACGTTTGTGGACCTACTGTTTATGGCGAACCTCACTTGGGACACGCTAGACCGTCTATAACTTTCGATATTGTCTTTCGTTACCTTCAACATTTAGGGCTTAAAGTGCGTTATGTTCGTAACATCACCGATGCTGGACACTTGGTAGACGATGCTGATGAAGGGGAAGATAAGATCGCTAAAAAGGCACGATTAGAACAACTAGAGCCTATGGAGGTGGTACAGTTTTACACCATCAAATACCATAAGGCAGTAGAGGCTTTAAATTGTTTGCCTCCATCTATTGAACCTAGAGCAACAGGGCATATTATTGAACAAATTGAAATGGTTAAAACCATTCTTAACAACGGCTATGCTTATGAGGTCAATGGCTCGGTTTATTTAGATGTCAATAAATACAATGAGGATTTTCCCTATGGTAAATTGTCAGGTAGAAATTTAGAAGACACTTTAGAAAATACGAGAGCTCTAGAAGGACAAAGTGAAAAGAAAAGTCCGGTGGACTTTGCAATATGGAAAAAAGCCTCTCCAGAGCATCTTATGCGTTGGCCCTCACCTTGGGGAGATGGCTTTCCGGGCTGGCACTTAGAATGTTCGGCTATGAGCAGCAAATACTTAGGCGATACCTTTGATATTCATGGTGGCGGTATGGATTTAGTCTTTCCTCATCACGAAGCAGAAATAGCCCAATCTAACGCTTGTAATAAATGTGACCCCGCTAAATATTGGATGCATAATAACATGATTACCATCAATGGACAAAAGATGGGCAAGTCCTTAGGCAACTTCATTAACCTTGAAGAATTTTTCAGTGGTAGCCACGATTTATTAGAACGAGCCTACAACCCCATGACGGTACGCTTTTTCATTTTACAAGCACATTATCGTAGCCCATTGGACTTTTCAAACGATGCATTACAGTCTGCCGAAAAAGGTATGAGTAAACTATTGAATGCCACAACTACATTACAAATTCTAAAGGTAAGTGCCGAAAGTACTGTAGACATTAAAGTCTTAGAAGAAAAATGCTACAAGGCTATGAATGACGATTTCAATACGCCTATTCTTATTGCTCATTTATTTGAAGCTGTGCGTATTGTCAATTCAGCAAAAGCAGGTGACGAACAACTTAAAAAAGAAGACATACAACAACTCAATCAATTATTTGACACCTTTGTATTCAATATTTTAGGTTTACAAGAATATCAAGATAGCAAAGGTAATGACTTGACCAAAGATGTGATGAACATCATTCTTCAACTAAGAGGAAATGCCAAAGCCAATAAAGATTGGACGAGTGCAGACCTTATTCGAGACGAGTTAAAAAAGCTAAACATAGAAGTTCGTGACGGAAGTGATGGCAGCTCTTGGGAAGTGAAAAATTAATGCAAATGACGATGAAACAATTTCCTCTTTATTTAATATGCCTTATTTTTTTATGTGCATGTTCAGACAATAAGCCCACACAATCTGTAAAAAAGCCGGTAAAAGAAGCTGTTGAAGTGCCTGACTTCAATGCCGATAGTGCCTATCTGTACATACAACAACAGGTCGATTTTGGCCCTCGTTTTGTGAGCAGTAAAGGTTGGCAACAATGCGGTGATTTTTTAGTCGAAAAGCTAAAAACATACACCCCCCACGTACAAGAACAAAACAGCCCTATCAAAACTTACGATGGCAAATCGCATACCTTGAGGAATATCATTGCCTCATTTAGTCCTGAAAAGAACAACCGAATATTATTATGTGCCCATTGGGACACACGCCACGTTGCCGATTATGATGTAGAGCGACAAGACGAGCCGATATTAGGTGCTAACGATGGGGGTAGTGGTGTCGGAGTACTGATAGAGTTGGCGAGATTATTATCACAACAAGAAAGTCGTATTGGTGTTGACATAATTTTATTTGATGCCGAAGATTATGGCAATCCAGATGGCGATGGTTCAAGTATGACATCCAGTTGGTGTATCGGCTCTCAGTATTGGGGCAATAACCCACACACTACTGATTATTATGCTCAATACGGCATATTGTTAGATATGGTGGCTGCTAAAGATGCTCGTTTTACCCACGAGGGCTTGTCCAGAACTTATGCTCAACGTATCCTTAAAAAGGTATGGTCAGAAGCGCATCGATTAGGTTATGGGAGTTATTTTGTATATCAACCCACACCACAAATTATTGACGACCATTACTTTGTGAATACACTAGCAAACATTCCTACCATAGACATTATTGAGTATGATAACAATACCGCAACTGGCTTTAATAAGCATTGGCATACCCACGGCGATGACATGAGGAATATCGATAAAAACACATTAAAAGCTGTTGGTCAAACCGTTACATCTATTGTATATAAGGAATAAAAATAATAGAGTTGATATCAATACTTAATTAATTTATACCGACCTTTGTACCTTGAAAAAATCAACTATGTAAATTATTGATATGGAAATTTTCTTGTTCATCGTAGCACATTGGTACTTATCGCTTTTTGCACAATCTTTTTTTCACCACCGCTATTCGGCACACCAAATGTTTACAATGCCTAAATGGGTAGAAAAATTCTTTTTTGTCTTTTCTTTTATTGCTCAAGGATCCTCCTATATGAGCCCAAAAGTTTACGGTATTTTACACCGACTTCACCACGAACATGCCGATAAGGAAGACGATCCACATTCGCCATTATTTTCTAAAAATTTCATTAGTCTTATGGTAAAAACCTACCATAAATTTGCTGGTATTCAAAGTGGTGCTATCAAAGTAAAAGAGGCTATCACTAAAAATTTACCTGATTGGAATTGGTTCGATAAAATGGCCGGTTCTTTAATAGTAAAAGTGCTTTGGTCCTTATTCTACATCTGGTTTTATTACACTTTCGCTACAGCTTGGTGGATGTATTTATTTGTACCTATGCACATTGTGATGGGGCCTATTCACGGTACCATTGTCAATTGGTTTGCACATAAGTTTGGTTATACTAACTACGAGGTAGATGACACTTCTAAAAATCTTATGCCTTTCGATATTTTTATGCTAGGAGAGGGTTATCATAACAATCATCACGCTCAGGGTGGAATGGCTAATTTTGCTAGAAAATGGTACGAGATTGACCCCATTTATCCAATCATGAGATTGATGGACTGGGTTGGTCTGATACGAATAAATCCGGTAGCATTACGCAGCTAATCGTCGCATCCTTCAGGAGCAATTTCTAAAGTATGAATTTCAAGTACCTCGCCATTCATTTTGGCAGTAATAATGACTTGAACGGGTAACCCAATTTCTGGCACTAGCTCAGAATAGTATTCGTCCATACCCCATAAGTCTTCTCCTACAAAGCGAACAGCCACATTGTCTTCATCTTCAAAATAATGCTGACCTTCACTCATCGTCCACCAACCCTCCATACTAACCAAAGGTTGGTCTTGTGCGCAAGAGAGCAAAGAAATGCAGAAAAAAGCCGATAAGATTAAGCGTTTCATTTTACAAAAATAAGCATAATCTCGTATCTTGCAGCAAAACAATTCCATTATGGCACAAGTCAAAAAACTGTTTCTTATTGATGCCTTTGCGCTAATCTATCGTTCTTACTTTGCATTTAGCAAAAACCCACGTATCAATTCCAAAGGTGTTGAAACTTCTGCTGTTTTAGGCTTTGTAAATAGTTTAGTGGAAGTCATTAAAAAAGAAAAACCTACTCATATAGCTGTTGTTTTTGACACCCCCGCGGCAACGGTTAGGCATAAAGAATACAGCGAATACAAAGCCAATAGAGAGGCTATGCCTGAGGGTATAGCCGTAGCTTTACCCTATATCGACCAGTTACTTGAAGCATTTAACATTTCTAAACTATACGCCGATGGCTACGAAGCCGATGACGTGATAGGAACTTTAGCTAAAAAAGCCGAAAAGCAAGGTTTCGTAACCTATATGATGACGCCTGACAAGGATTTTGCTCAGTTAGTTTCTGAAAATATATTACTGTATCGACCCGGTAACAAATGGAAGCCTACCGAAACGTGGGGCGTACAAGAAGTACTTAACAAATTTGAAATCAAAGATGTTTCTCAAGTCATTGATTTCCTAGGTATGATGGGCGATGCTGTAGATAACATTCCAGGCTTGCCGGGTGTTGGTGAGAAAACTGCTAAAAAGCTATTGGCAGAGTATGGCAATATGGAAGGCTTATTGGAAAATGCACACCTAGTAAAAGGTAAATTAGGGGAAAAGATACAAGCACATAAAGAACAAGGTATTTTATCCAAACGATTAGCCACCATTTTATTAGATGCTCCAGTAGAAATTGATGAGCCCTCTCTAGCCGTCAAAAAATTCGATACAGAAAAAGTACAAGCCCTATTCGAAGAATTAGAATTTAGAAACCTCGCTAAACGCCTTTTAGGTCAAAGTGAAATGCCAAAGAAAGCAGAAACAAGTGATAGCAATACAAGTCAAAAAACAAACCCTAATGATGGACAAATGGGTTTATTTGATATAGATCTTGAAGACACGCCTCCTGCTCCGTCCTATCAAACAATTGATGATCTAAAAACCAATTACACTTTAATAGAAAGTAGTGAACAAAGAGCTGCCCTATTAGAACAGTTATTACAACAACAATCGGTGTGTTTTGATACAGAAACTACTAGTCTAAACCCTCTAAAAGCTGATATTATAGGCATGTCATTTTCTTATCAAAAAAATGAGGCATATTATGTACACATAATAGAAGGTCAAGAACAAGCAGTAGTCAATGAGTTTAAAGGCTTTTTTGAACATACAGAAATAGAGAAGATTGCTCAAAATTTAAAATACGATTATAAGGTTCTCGCCAAATATGGTGTGCACATCAAAGCCCCTATTTTTGACACCATGTTAGCTCATTACTTGCTAGAGCCTGACCAACGACACAATATGGACGTATTAGCACAAAATTATCTCAACTATTCCCCCATTTCTATAGAAACTTTAATAGGTAAGAAAGGAAAAAACCAGCTCAGTATGCGACAAGCTCCTTTAAAACAGCTGTACCCATACGCGTGTGAAGATGCTGACATTACTTTTCAGTTAAAAGAAATTTTTAACAGAAAATTAGAGGGAAGCATAACCTATGAAGTGTTTAAGAAAATAGAAATGCCTTTAATTCCTGTACTATCAGCTATGGAGATGGAAGGCATTAAAATTGATATCGATGCTTTAGCAGACTTTTCAAAGGAACTAGAACAAAAGATTGTTAAGTTAAACGATAATGTACAAGAATTAGCGGAGATACCCTTCAATTTGGCATCGCCCAAGCAGTTAGGACAAATCCTCTTTGAGCATATGAAATTGGTGGACAAGCCCAAGAAAACAAAGACTGGACAGTATTCTACTTCAGAAGATACACTGCAAAAGCTAAAAGGAAAACACGCCATTATTGACGATATTTTAGAGTTTCGTCAGTTACAAAAGCTAAAATCTACCTATGTCGATACCTTGCCGGAGTTGGCAGATTCCGATTCACACCGTATTCACACAACCTATCAACAAGCAGTAGCTGCTACGGGTCGATTAAGTTCGGTAAACCCCAACTTACAAAATATACCAATTAGGAGTGAAAAAGGTAGAGAAGTACGCAAAGCCTTTGTTCCTAGAAATGAAAACTTTACCTTATTGGCTGCCGATTACTCTCAAATTGAATTACGTCTTATGGCACACCTTTCGCAAGATGAGGGTATGTTATCGGCTTTCCAAAATGGAGAAGATATACACGCCTCAACAGCAGCAAAAGTATATCAAGTTGAATTAGAAAAAGTGTCTAAAGAACAGCGTTCTCATGCTAAAATGGTCAATTTTGGTATTATTTATGGTATTTCGGCATTCGGTTTAGCCCAACGCTTAGGTATCAAAAGAAGTGAGGCTAAAGAAATTATTGACAATTACTTCATGCAATATCCCAAAGTAAAAGACTATATGGACTTAAGCATAGAACAGGCCCGGGAAAAAGGCTTTGTAGAAACCATAATGGGAAGAAAGCGAATGCTGAATGATATCAAATCCAGAAATGCCGTAGTAAGAGGATATGCTGAACGTAATGCCATTAATGCACCAATACAGGGTTCAGCGGCAGATATTATAAAATTGGCTATGATACATGTATATGAGATTTTTCAAGAACAAGACTTCAAGTCTAAAATGTTATTGCAAGTCCACGATGAATTGGTATTTGACGTACATAAAAGCGAAGTTGATATTCTCAAAAGCCTAATTAAGGATAAGATGGAACAAGCCGTCTCTTTAAGTGTTCCTTTGGAGGTGGAAGTAGGACAAGGTCTCAATTGGCTAGAAGCGCATTAAGATATTATTTCTTGTTTTTAAAAATAGAGTACAACACCAAAAGTGCCGCCACACCAATAAAACTACTCTGACCCATAGAGCCGATAGCTTTAGAAATATTGCCTACTACATTCCAACCAAATAACGGTTCGCCAATGATAAGTTGAACGGTAATACCCAAACACAAAATAACTATAGCAAAGGAAGTAAGTTCACTAGCTAAGCTCTTTATTCTTTCTAATAAATCTTTCATTCTGTCCGTATTTAAAGATTAAAGTTAAAAAAAGCCCGTCAATATGACGAGCTTTTTTAAATTATTTATAGGTCATCTTATTTCTTTAGTAAAGAAAATAAAATCAAGATAGCTAAAAATCCAGCAAATCCAGAGCCAGCTAAAGAACCTAATACGTTAGTTACATTCTCAATAACTGTTACTCCGAACATAGCGCCGGAGCCAAAAAGAATTTCAACAGCTACACCTAAACCTAATAAGGTAATAACTAATGCTGTTAAACCCGTAAAAAAATCACCGAAGTATTTAAATACTTTATCCATTTTTTAAAAATTTGATTAATAATGGCAACAAACATATGAGGCTGAATGATACGTGTCAAATTATTTACCATACAAGTGTCAAAATGAAAGAAATAAATAAAAAAAAGTTTTTTTTGACACCTGTTTATAATTAATCAACTGATTTACAGATATTTACAAATTTGATTAGTATAAATTTTATAGAGTAATGTTTTTCATTACTAACAGTACAATGTTTAAAAACTTAGGATATTTTAATACAATGGTTTACAGCTAATTACATCAAAAAAGAAGCTGTTTTGGCATCAAAAAAAGCTAAAAATTACAAATCACGTAGAGAATACAGTACGTCTTTGTATTTGGAACAATTATTTAGGAAGTCGATATACTTTTGAGCAACTATCTCAGCAGAAGCGAGTTCGCCATCTTCTTTGTAAGAAATGAAACGGTCTACTTCTGGGAAGTCTGTTTTATTGGCTTCTCTTATCTGCTGCTGCATAGCAGTATCTACAATCCCAGGGGCTATAGAATATATTTTAAACTTAGGGTACTCTAATTGCAGAACTTGAGACAACATATCTAGAGCCGCCTTAGAAGCGCAATAGGTACTCCAAGAATGTATGGGGTGTTTGCCCGCTCCTGAACTTATATTTAGAATAATGCACTCCGATTTGCTTTTTTCAAAGCAAGAGATGAACTGATTACATAAAATACTTGGTGCAGAAATATTCAAAAAGTAGTTTTCTGAAATTTCTTCTTCATCATGTAAATTAAGTGGTTTTATAGGCCCTACAGAACCTGCATTATTTATAAGGACTACTTTGTTTGCATTAAAAGAATTGGGTTTAAATATTTTATCTGTCCAAGGCTGTGTTAAGTCAATGTAGTGGTGTTGGTACCTATCGTGTTGTATGGTTCTTGAACGGGCAATGCCTATAACTATATTATTGGTGTTTTCTAACAATAATTCAGCTATTGCCTCCCCAATTCCACTACTAGCTCCTGTTATATAAAATACGTCCATTACAATTGGCTTAATGCTTGTTCAAGGTCTGATTTTAAGTCTTCAATGTCTTCGACACCGACACTAAGTCTGATAAGAGAGTCTACCACGCCTGTTTTTTCTCTTTCTTCTTTAGGTATAGCCGCATGAGTCATACTCGCAGGGTGACCACACAAAGATTCTACACCACCTAAAGACTCAGCTAAAGTAAAATAATGAGTAGAGGACACCACTTTAAAGGCGTCATCTAGTCGGTTGCCAACTAGTGAGAAGGACAACATACCTCCAAAATCTTTCATTTGTTTCTTGGCAACTTCATGGTTGGGGTGGCTTTCAAATCCGGGCCAATAGACCTTGTCTACTTTAGGGTGAGCTGCCAAAAATTGAGCAATGGCTTTGCCATTTTCACAATGACGTTGTATTCTAAGGTGTAAGGTTTTTATCCCTCTTAGAACCAAAAAACTATCCATAGGTCCTGGTACAGCACCACAACTGTTTTGTATAAAGTAAAGACGCTCGGCTAAAGTATCATCATTAAGCATTAAAGCACCCATTACCACATCGGAATGACCGCCTAAATATTTGGTTACTGAGTGCATAACGATATCAGCTCCCATATCCATAGGGTTTTGAAGATATGGCGAAGCAAAGGTATTATCTACACCCAACAAAATACTATGGGATTTGGCAACTTTGGCAACGGCTTCTATATCAATGACATTTAGCATAGGATTGGTTGGCGTTTCCACCCAAATGAGCTTGGTCTTATCGTTAATGTAATCGGCTATTTTATCGGCATTTTCCATACCGATGAAATGAAATTTAATGCCATAATTTTCAAATATCTTAGTAAAGATACGGTATGTGCCACCATATAAATCGTTGGTAGATACCACTTCGTCACCAGGGTTTAGCAGTTTTATTACAGCATCAATAGCTGCCAAACCACTACTAAAACATAGGCCGTACTTGGCATTTTCAAGAGCTGCCAAATTACTTTCCAAAGCGGCTCGGGTAGGGTTTCCTGTTCTAGAATATTCAAAGCCTTGATGATCGCCAGGACTAGCCTGAACATAAGTCGAAGTTTGATAAATAGGAGTCATAATTGCTCCAGTGGATTTGTCAGGCTCTAATCCTGCATGAATAACTTTAGTATTGAACTTCATTTATTGTATAAAATATATGGGGCTAAGTTACACAATTAGATACAAAAAAAAGAGGTGTGTTTCCCCTCTTTTCTAAAAATAAATAAATCATTGTTTTAATAAAATAACGTTTCTTAACTTCTGAACAAGCTGTGTTAGAAACATGTAAATACAAACGAGGAGAAAAGTTTTCGTAATATATTTAGTTTTAAAATTTAGTATATATCTCTAAAATTATAAATTAAAAAAAATCGTTTTAAGTTTGCTTCTTACGTCTCTAAAAGAAATGACTATAAACTACTTTTTGTTGGTATATTTGCCTCATAATTGTAACGAATAATGAAAAAAGCCTACCATCTAGCCCAATGCAGTACCTGCCAACGCATCTTAAAAGAGGTGAATTGGAAATGGCAATTGCAAGAGATACGAACAGAAAAAATTAGTGAAGAACAATTGGACCAAATGGCAAAAATGAGTGGCTCTTATGAGTCCTTATTTAGCAGACGTGCCTTGAAATACAAAAGTATGGGGCTCAAAGACAAAGCCCTTAGTGAAGCCGATTATCGACAATTAATTTTAGAGGAAGATACATTCCTTAAGCGACCAGTATTTATCGTCAACGATAAAATATTTGTTGGCAACAGCAAAAAAACTATAGAAGCACTTAGCTCTGCACTAAATGAATAAACGACTTCTTGCCCACTTAGCCCTTTTTGCTGCCAACCTCATTTATGGCATCAACTATACCGTTGCCAAAGAGGTGATGCCCGATTATATTGAACCCTTAGGATTTATTTTAGTTAGAGTAACTGGGGCTGTCGTTTTATTTTGGTTATGCTACGCTTTATTTTATTACGAAAAAGTTAAAAAGGGTGATTTACTAAAACTAGCTTTTTGTGGTTTGTTTGGAGTCGCCATCAATCAAATGCTATTTTTTGAAGGCTTGAACCTCACCACACCCATCAATGCTGCCGTAATAATGGTAAGTAATCCCATCTTAGTCTTGCTATTCGGCATCATCTTGGCTACTGAGAGATTTAGCACTAAGAAAGGAGTCGGTGTAACCTTAGGAGCACTAGGTGCAATAGCACTCATTACTAATGGTGGCCAAGTCAGTATGAACAACGAACATTTTTGGGGTAACATTATGGTGTTTATCAATGCCTCCTCCTACGCTGTATATCTAGTATTGGTAAAGCCTCTCATGCAAAAATATAAACCCATAACAGTAATTAGCTGGGTGTTTTTGTTTGGTATTCTATTTGTTATTCCTTTTGGTTGGTCGGATTTCCAAGCCATACAATGGGCGACTATGCCCAGTGGTATTTTATGGCGAGTAGCTTTTGTAGTCATAGGCACTACTTTTTTAGCTTACCTCTTTAACATCTATGGATTAAAAACCCTCAACCCCTCAACGGTAAGCACCTATATTTATTTACAGCCCGTTTTAGCTAGTATCGTCGCCATAATGGCTAGTAGTGACAGCCTCGATATAACCAAAATAGGCTCAAGCATTCTCATCTTTTTAGGAGTTTATTTAGTTAGTCATAAAACAAAAGCAGTACAAGACTAGCAATTTATTACCTTTGCTAATTAATTCATATACTATGATTCTATCGATGACAGGCTACGGAAAAGCCGAAACCAATGCTCACAACAAAAAGTTTACTGTTGAGATTAAATCCTTAAATAGTAAACAAATCGATATGAACGTTCGTGTGCCTAGTGCTTACCGAGATAAAGAATTGAGTATACGTAAACTATTGAGCACAGCCTTGAGTAGAGGCAAAATTGACTGTTCTCTATTTGTGGAATATACTAGCACAGAAAAGACTGCCAATATCAATACTGAGGTAGTCAAAAAATATTACCATGACTTGCAAAACATCGCTAAAGAACTCGATAACAATGATGAACTAATGAGTACTGTTATGCGTATGCCAGAAGTTATGAAAGTAGAAAAAGAAGAAATAGACCCACAAGAGTGGGAAACTATAGAAAGCCTCATTCAACAAGCGGCTAGTGCCTTAACTCAATTCCGAAAAGATGAAGGGCAATCCTTAGCTCAAGACTTTAAACTAAGAATAGAAAATATACGTGGCATAATGCTTAACATAGAAAAAGAAGAACATCAAAGGGTAGCTAATATTAAAGAGCGTATTGTAGAAAAACTCGGTGAACTGAAGTCTAATGTTGATGAAAGCAGATTAGAGCAAGAGCTCATCTACTATCTAGAAAAACTTGACGTGACCGAAGAAATTGTCCGTCTATCCAATCACCTGAATTACTTTTTAGAAACTATGAATTCGGATATTTCTGAGGGTAAAAAATTAGGTTTCATCTGCCAAGAAATAGGTCGTGAAGTCAACACTATTGGCTCCAAATCCCACAATTCCGAGATGCAACAACAAGTGGTGCAAATGAAAGACGAATTAGAAAAAATAAAAGAACAAATACTCAATGTCCTCTAAAAAAGTCATCATTTTTTCTGCCCCATCGGGTGCTGGTAAAACCACTGTTGTCAAACATCTACTCCAAAACTTGACCTCACAATTGTCGTTTTCTATATCGGCATGTAGTAGAGCCCCTCGCCAAAACGAAGTCAAGGGCAAAGACTACCATTTTTTGTCGGTTGAAGACTTTAAAAAAGGCATAGAAAATAAGCTATTTTTGGAATGGGAAGAAGTCTATCCCAATTTGTTTTACGGCACTTTGCTAGAAGAAGTTGAACGCATTTGGTCCAATGGCAAAGCCATTATTTTTGATGTAGATGTAAAGGGTGGTATTTCTCTCAAACAACACTTTGGCGAAAAGGCATTATCTATTTTTGTAGCGCCACCGTCTTTAGTTGTTTTAGAAGAAAGACTACGCAACAGAGGGACAGAAAGTGAAGAAGACCTTCAAAAACGTATTGGCAAAGCAGCCCAAGAAATGACACATAAGAGTGATTTTGACAAGGTGTTGGTCAATGAAAATTTAGAACGAGCTTGTCAACAAGCTCTAGAAATGGCGCAAGATTTTTTAGCTGACTAAGATGAAAACAGGTTTATTTTTTGGTTCATTTAATCCCATTCATGTGGGGCATATGGCAATTGCTCAATATATGCTCGAACATACTGACATAGATAAAATATGGTTTGTAGTATCGCCTCAAAACCCCTTTAAAACAAAAAGTACACTGCTCGACCAACAACATCGTTTAGTTCTCGTTCGTATTGCCACCGAAGACGATCCCAAGCTGACAGCATCAAACATAGAGTTTTCTTTGTCTATTCCCTCCTACACCGTTGACACTTTAACACATCTTAGAGAAAATTATCCTAAGGAAGATTTTGCGCTTATTATGGGCCAAGATAACTTGACCAACTTACATAAATGGAAAAATTATGAAGCTATCCTCGAATGGCACGATGTCTATGTATATCCTAGACCTAAGGCTAAAAGTTGTGAATTAGAAAATCACCCTAAGATATACCTCACCCAAGCCCCTATGATGGATATTTCTGCTGAATTTATTAGAAAATGTATTCAAGAAAATAAAGCGGTCAGCTATTTCTTACCTCCCAAGATTATGGAATATATCGACGAGATGAATTTTTATAAATAGATCCTTATACCGGCTCTAGAACAGAGATAATGCTTTCAAAAATAAAGCCTCCATCGGTGTTTCTAAGCTCTTGGTCGGCAGCACGTTCAGGGTGAGGCATCATACCAAATACATTACGACCAGCATTGCAAATACCAGCAATATTTTCTACCGCACCATTAGGGTTACTTTCTTCTGAAATATTACCCTCTTTATCGCAATATCTAAAAATAACTTGTTCGTTATCGTTCAGTTCTTGTAAGGTTTCTGCATCTGCAAAATAACGCCCCTCACCGTGAGCAATAGGAATACATAAAGGTTCATCGAGATTGACTCTGTCAGTAATGCAACTGCGATTGGTTTGTGTCGATAAATAGACATTTTTACAAATGAATTTGTGACTGTTGTTATGCAATAAGGCACCGGGTAACAAACCAGATTCGCAAAGAATTTGAAAGCCATTACAAACGCCCATAACATAGCCTCCATTATTAGCAAATTCAATCACTTTTTCCATGATAGGAGAAAAACGGGCAATAGCACCAGAACGTAGGTAATCACCATAAGAAAAACCACCAGGCAGAATGATAAAATCACAATTCTGAAGGTCGGTATCTTTATGCCAAAGACTGACCACTTCTTGTTTGTAAAGCGTTTCTAAAACATAAATCATGTCTTTATCGCAATTGGAACCAGGGAATACTACAACGCCAAATTTCATTTATTAATAGGTTTATGTTGAGCAAACAAATTTAAAAAAATTTATGCCTAAAATAGTGGTGCTAGTTGTAAATATACAGTACTTATTAAGATAAGTATAAACAAGCTTTCATACCACCATCTTTTTTCAATAAAAAGGAAGTAGTTAGCTGTTAGCACAGTAAATGGAAGAGCAAAAAGCAGGAGGTAATTCCAACTGTCTTGAACAAAGAAAAAGCCCATAAAAGCACAAATAGAATAAGCAAAAAAGACATAAAAGGCTTTTCGAGATCGTAAACTTTTCATAGTCAGCCACTGAGCTAGTTCTCGAATAGCAAAGAAGAATAGAAGCAATACTAATGTTGTCCATATAAGAAAGGGCAAAGAATATTCTATAGTAGGTGGTGACCATTGAATATAGTAAAGGTAATAATCGCTTAAGTCAGCTAAACTATCGAAATAAAAGCCATACGTCCAAGCGAATAAGAAGGGCGTAAATAAGCCTATGATAGGGATTAGAAAATTACGCCAATTGATAGTGCTATAAACCACGACTGCCACATAGGTAAGTATAAAAAAGAAGATACAGACAGGGTTGATGATTGTTGCTAAACCAATGAGAAAACCACTATCAAATAACAAACCATATGGTCTTTCTTGTTGAAAACACAGCATGAGTTTATTCATTACAAAAAGTAAAATGAATGTGCATATCCAAAAAGAAGACAAAGAGAATACCGAACTTAAGATGATGAACAAAAAAGCAGGAATGATGGTAGCATTTTTAAAAACACCTCGTTCACTTAGGGAGTTATTCCATCCCATAGCAATCAACAGACCAATAATGAAAAGCAATACATTCGACCATATGAAGTGATGATCAAAAAAAGAAGCTAAGCTAGAGAATATAGGGTGGTCAAAGGCTAATGAGGGTTTTGTGCCAATGATAATATCCAATAAGAAAAACAAAGTCGCTGAAACGAAAAAGGCAATATATGCACTCGGACGATTTGTTTTTAATGTTTTTACTAGCATTTTTTTAAGAATGTTCTAATTTTGCAAAAATAATACTTCTCAAACTATGTGGTCAACTTTTTGGAACGGACTCGGCGAACTATTTTCAGCAATTTGGACAATCATGCCAACTCTTGGAAATATTCCTAATGTATTAGCAATACTTGTTATCTCTGTCCTATTTCTTTATTGGACAGGAAAATTAGTCGCTTTTAAGAAAAACGGAGAGGCCTAAACCTGCTCTTGTTTTAAGTCAAAGCCTATATCCTTGCGGTAATATTTGCCGTCAAATTTTACTTTTTCAGCATTATTAAATGATTTGCTCAAAGCTTCTTCTATGGTTCTTCCAAAAGAAGTAATTGCCAACACTCGACCCCCATTCGTTAATACCTTATCCTCTTCCTTTCGTGTTCCAGCGTGAAATACAATACTGTTCTCTACTTCTTCTAAGCCACTAATACCTTTACCCTTTTCATAACTCTCAGGATAACCACCAGACACTAGCATAACCGTAGTCGCCACATCTTCATCGACATAAAAATCTTGCTCACCGAAGGTTCCGTTAGATATGCCTTTAAAAAGGTTTAGTAAATCGGATTTAATACGAGGTATGACTACTTCGGTTTCTGGATCGCCCATACGCACGTTGTATTCAATGACTTTAGGGTCACCATTGACGTTCATTAAGCCAATAAAGATAAAGCCCTTATACTCTATTTCTTCCTCTTGCAAACCTTTAATGGTGGGCTTAATGATTCTATCTTCTACTCGTTCGATAAAGAATTTATCGGCAAAAGGAACGGGAGAAATAGCACCCATACCCCCTGTATTCAATCCTTTATCGCCCTCACCTATTCGTTTATAATCTTTGGCCGATGGTAATATTTTGTAATTGTTACCGTCTGTTAAAACAAAGACCGAAAGCTCTATACCGTCAAGGTATTCTTCAATAACTACTTTAGAGCTAGCATCGCCAAACTTAGCATCTGCTAACATGGCTTTGAGCTCGAGCTTGGCTTCTTCCAAATCGTTAATGATGAGTACCCCTTTACCTGCAGCGAGTCCATTAGCTTTGAGGACATAAGGAGGGCTTAAAGTTTCTAAAAAGTCATAGCCCTCGTTTAAACTTTCTTTTGTAAAGCTATCATAAGCTGCTGTAGGAATATCGTGGCGTTGCATAAATTGCTTAGAATATTCTTTACTACCTTCCAATTTCGCTCCCTCTTGGGATGGGCCAATGACGCATACCTCAGAAAGTACCTCATCGTTTTTGAAAAAGTCATAAATCCCTTTTACCAAAGGGTCCTCTGGACCGACCACTAGCATCTCGATTTCGTTTTCTATGACAAAGGTTTTCAAAGATTCAAAATCTGTTGCACTGATGTTTATATTTTCACCGAGTTGTGCTGTCCCAGCATTTCCTGGGGCAATGAATAGTTTTTCGCACAAACTACTTTGGGCAATTTTCCAACTTAAGGCATGTTCTCTGCCTCCAGAACCTAATACTAATACATTCATTTTATAATGGAATATTTCCGTGTTTCTTTTTAGGTAAATTATCTACCTTATTTTCGAGCATCTTAAAGGCCTTTATGAGTTTTTCTCTTGTCTTAGCAGGTTCTATGACCTCATCGACGTACCCTCTTGCTGCTGCGTTGTAAGGGTGAGCAAAAAGCTCGGCATATTCGGACTCTTTTTCTTGCCACTTGGCTTGTGGGTCTTTAGCCTCTTTGATGTCTTTTCTAAAAATTATCTCGGCAGCACCTTTAGCTCCCATTACTGCTATTTCGGCTGTAGGCCAAGCGTAATTCAAGTCTGCACCGATGTGTTTAGAATTCATTACATCGTAAGCACCACCATAGGCTTTTCTAGTAATCACTGTTATACGTGGCACGGTTGCTTCACTAAAGGCATACAACAGCTTAGCCCCATTGTTGATAATACCGTTCCACTCTTGGTCAGTGCCAGGCAAAAAGCCAGGGACATCTTCTAAGACCAACAAAGGGATATTGAAAGCGTCACAAAAGCGTACAAAACGTGCCGCCTTATTGGAAGCGTAGTTGTCCAATACACCCGCTAAAAAAGCAGGTTGATTGGCAACAATACCGATAGAACGCCCTCCCAATCGTGCAAAGCCACAGACGATATTTTCAGCATAATCTAGCTGTACTTCGTGGAAGGTGTCGGCATCGATAATACCATTTATTACTGGCAAGTAACTGCGGAGGATTTATCAGGTGCAACATATTCAACACCTATACAGTCTTTTATGGTCAATAGTGCGAACGATGTTCCAGGAGATTTCGCATTATTATTTCCAGAAGATGAATCAATGGTAACGGATTTAACACCTACATTGATGTGGGAGGAGCCCGGCGATGCAGATGATGCAGTGGCTTCTATGGGTGGTCAATTATCACCATTCAACCTAAGTACTTCTTATCAAATGGGCGCAAGAGGTTCATCAATGCACCTTGGATCTGGAATGGGCCGGAATTCATCCAATTCTCGTTCTATAACCAGCTATGACTTATACATAAGTTTAGATAGCTTGATGACAGATGCAGATTCAATATTAGTTGAGACAAATAGTTATACTCCAGAGACAGAATTACTCGAAGATGTGGTGTATTATTGGAAGGTGGTAGCTACGGATGATGATGGAGGTCAGACAGAATCTGCGGTTTATTCTTTTTGGACTAATAATATGAACAGTTCCCCAACAGCATTTGTTTTAGAATCTCCGGAGCAGGATGAAGAGACTGGTTTACTCCCGACGTTTAGTTGGACACCATCAACTGATTCTGATTTGTATGATGAA
>CAXFLH010000018.1:0-17002 GCA_964003875.1 uncultured Flavobacteriales bacterium
TCCCTACCAAAAGTAGAATGACAGCTTGTATATCTTCTCAAGTAGGCTGTAGTCTAACATGTAAATTTTGTGCTACTGGCAAATTAGATAGACTGAGGAATTTAAATGCTGATGAGATTTACGACCAAGTATTTATGCTAAACGAACAAGCCCTAAGCAATTACAATCAAAACCTTAGCAATATTGTTTATATGGGTATGGGCGAACCCCTATTAAACTATAGAAATGTTCTAGAGTCTATTGATAAAATCACCTCAACAGACGGACTTGGCATGTCGCCCAAACGTATTACGGTATCTACTGCTGGTATCGCAAAGCTGATAAAAAAGCTAGGCGACGATGAAGTCAAATTTAATCTGGCACTTTCCTTACACGCTGCAAATGACAAGAAGCGTGACTATATCATGCCTATAAACGAACAGAACTCCTTAGAAGCATTAAAAGAAGCCATTGTCTATTTTTATGAAAAAACACAAACAAGAATAACCTACGAATACATCATTTTCAAGGACTTCAATGATGAAATTAGCGATGCCCAAGAGTTGGCTAGCTTTGCAAAAATTACACCTTGTAAAATTAATATTATTGAATACAACCCTATTGACGATGGCGAATTTCAACAAGCTAAAAAAGAAAAAGTAGAGACTTTTGTTAGTTATCTAGAAAGTAAAAACCTTATTGTAAATATTAGGAGAAGTAGAGGTAAAGACATAGACGCCGCTTGCGGACAACTTGCCAATAAACTCGTAAAATCCTAGTATCTTTGTACTTCTTCAAAATACTGTAGATGAACACCATAAAAGAGATTAAAAAACCCATTCAACAAGAGATGCTCTTGTTTGAAAAGAAGTTTAAAGACTCCTTAAATAGTAAGGTTCCTCTTTTAGATAAAATATTACACTATATCGTAAAACGTAAGGGTAAACAAATGCGACCGATGTTTGTTTTTCTTAGTGGCAAAATTTTTGGTGAAATCAACGAAAGTAGTTTTAGAGCGGCATCACTAATTGAACTTTTGCACACAGCCACATTGGTACACGACGACGTTATTGATGATGCCAATATGCGAAGAGGGTTTTTCTCTATTAATGCCCTTTGGAAAAATAAAATTGCAGTACTTGTTGGAGATTACCTCTTGTCAAAAGGCTTGTTGATGTCTTTAGAAAATGAAGAATACGATTTACTACAAATTGTTTCTAAAGCAGTCAAAGAAATGAGTGAAGGAGAGCTTTTACAAATAGAAAAAGCCCGTAAACTTGATATCGAAGAAGACGTATATTTTGAAATTATCAAACAAAAAACAGCAACACTTATTGCGGCTTGCTGTGCTTGTGGTGCTGTCACTGCAAAACAAGACAAAGAAATCGTCGAGCGTATGCGAAAATTTGGTGAGCTTATAGGTATCGCTTTTCAAATGAAAGATGATCTGTTTGACTACTACAATGAAGATGTTATTGGCAAACCTACAGGTATTGACATCAAAGAACAAAAGATGACTTTACCTCTTATTTACACCTTAAAAAATTGCGATAGAAAACAAAAGAAGTTCATTATTCAAACTGTAAAAAATCACAACACCAATAGTGAGCGTGTTTCTAGGGTATTAGAAATAGTTAAAAAAAGTGGTGGAATAAAATATACAATTGAAAAAATGAAAACCTACCAAAAAGAAGCCTTGCGTTTGTTGAAAACTTTTGATGACAATGAAAGCCGAAAGTCTTTAGAACTTTTAGTAAATTTCGTCATCGAAAGAAAGAAATGATTCCAAAAGAAACCATAGATGCCATTTTTGAAACAGCCCGAATAGAAGAGGTTGTTGGAGACTTTGTTACTCTTAAAAAAAGTGGTGCAAATATGCTCGGTAATTGCCCCTTTCATGATGAAAAAACACCTTCTTTTACCGTTTCACCTACTAAAAATATTTATAAGTGTTTCGGTTGTGGTAAAGGAGGGCATGCTGTGAATTTCGTTATGGAAATTGATCAGCTATCCTATCCCGAGGCTCTCAAATATATCGCCAAAAAGTACAATATTGAAGTTCCAGAAGAGGAGCAAACTCCTGAGCAGATAGAAAAATCTAACCTAAGAGAAAGTTTATTTATAGTCAATTCATTTGCCAATGATTACTTTCAGAATAACTTACATAAAACCGTAGAAGGTAGAGCTGTAGGCTTAAGCTACTTTAAAGAAAGAGGTCTTTCGGAAGAAATGATAAATAAATTTCAGTTAGGCTACAATCCAGACAGCTGGGACGCTTTTACAAAATCTGCTCTAGAATCATCTTATAAAAAAGAGTTTTTAGAAAAGACAGGACTTAGTATTTTCAAAGCAGACAAGGCTTTTGATAGGTTTAAGGGACGAATTATTTTCCCTATTCATAGCATTTCAGGTAGAATACTCGGCTTTGGTGGAAGAGCCTTAAAAAAAGAGGAAAAGGCAAAATACCTCAACTCTCCAGAAAGTGAGATTTATCATAAAGGAAAAGTCTTATATGGTATGTACTTCTCCAAGTCTGCCATTGTAAAAAATGACAATTGCTTAATCGTTGAAGGCTATACAGATGTTATATCCATGCATCAATCGGGCATTGAAAATGTAGTGGCATCATCTGGTACCGCTCTTGGCTCAGAACAAATAAAACTGATTAGTCGATATACCAAAAACATTACTCTTCTGTTCGACTCCGATAATGCAGGAATTAATGCTGCTACAAAAGCTATTGACCTAATACATGTCGAAAGTATGACCGTCAAAGTAGCACTTTTACCAGAAGGCGAAGACCCCGACAGCTATGCCAAAAAATTCGGAAAAGAAGGGTTAACTCAATTTATAAATGAAAATGCTCAAGACTTTGTAGAGTTTAAAATTAACTTACTAGACGAAAAAAGTAAAAACGACCCCGTCAAAAAAGTAAATCTCATTAGTGAAATTATGCAATCGATTGCTAAAATTCCTGATGGTATTACACGGGAGGTTTACATTGACAAATGCAGTAAGCTATTAGAAATTGGAAAACAAAAATTAGATAACAAAGTACATGAGCTAATTCATAAAGGTAAAGCTGCTAAAAAAGTACAAAGAGAAGTTGTCAAAAAAGTAGAGGATACTTTTGCCCCAACAAAAAGTCCTAATAAGTCAGAATTTCAAGAAAAAGATGTTATTCGCTTTATGTTACAATATGGCGATTATCAGATAAACACTTACGACGAACAGGAAAAAAATAATGAAGAAGATAAAATATACATCACACAATATATTCTAATTGAGTTTAAAGACGAAAACCTTTTTTCAAACCCCAATTACGCATTAATCTATAAAACATACGAGGAAGCTATAAGTCAAGGTACGCTGTTAACAGAAGAGTATTTTACTCAACACAAAGACCCCGTTATTTCTCAAGTTGCGGTTGATATCATTAGCAATCAACATTCCATAAGTGAGAAATGGAAAAAACACGGCATTTTTACAGAAACTGAAGAAATGCAATTAAAAAAGGCGGTTGACACAGCTATTTACTCTCTTAAAATTGCCAAAATATCAGAACTGATAGAGACTAAAAACATAGAGTTATCTAAGGGAGACAATGACGATATAAACCTACTTGTTGAAATCAACAATATGTTGAAAATAAAACGAGAAATTTCTGAAAAACTAGGTAGGATTGTCTTAAAGTAAGGTGTTTTTCCTTATATCTTTAATTCTCAATTGTAGCTTAGAAGTACCATTCCACTCATTTATATCCAAAACAAAACATACATCAAAGGCTTGCTTGTCCTTAATAGTAGAAAAATAGTCAGACATGCCAAATCCTATCCCGTCTAATGTCTTTGAATTATGGTTATCAGTAATGGCCAATTTGAGGTGATTTTTATCTTGACCTATTAAACGTCCTGAACCATTATCAATGACTCCTTTTGTCATAAAAACAGGTCTGCTATTTGAAGGTCCAAAAGGAGCCATCTGTTCAATAATTCGATACGTTTTCATAGTAATATCTTCCACAGGCATTTCAAGGTCAATATTAATCTTTGGAATTTGCATCTTAGCAGTTATGGTAGTGCTTACCACTTCTTCAAAACGCTGAATAAAAGCATGAAGGTTTTCTTTTTTTAAGGTTAATCCTGCGGCATATTTATGACCTCCAAACTGTTCTAATAAATCGGAACAAGCATCAATAGCGTTATAAACATCAAAACCACTTACCGAACGAGCTGAGCCAACTAATTTACCATTACTTTCTGTTAAAACAATCGTGGGTCTGTAATGTGTTTCTATAAGTCTTGACGCTACTATACCAACCACACCCTTATGCCATTTTTCACTACAAACAACTGTTGAATTAGCATTTGGCACTATCATAGCTAA
This sequence comes from uncultured Flavobacteriales bacterium, assembly GCA_964003875.1. Lineage (GTDB taxonomy): Bacteria > Bacteroidota > Bacteroidia > Flavobacteriales > UBA7312 > UBA8444. The sequence goes on from CAXFLH010000018.1 coordinate 4,366, forward strand.
AGCCTCTTGTGTTATGCTTTTGTCTAGTTCTTTTCTAGTAAAGTTATGGTTGTCAATATAATCTGCTTTTTCTTTAGCTATAGAAAAGTCCTGTTGTACAAGTAATTCAACAGCCTTATTACCATGCTCTATTCTACCTGCCGCATTGATTCTTGGAGCTAAGCCAAATACAATATCGGAAATGTTAAAGGTGTCTTTTCTATTGGCAACATCCATTAGAGCTTTTAATCCAATTCTTGGACTAGCATTAAGTTGTTGTAATCCATAAAAAGAAAGCACTCGGTTTTCATCAATCATAGGAACAATATCAGCAGCTATACTAACCACTACTAAGTCTAAAAGTGGCACTAAATCTTCAAAGGGTAAATTGTATTGTTGATGATAAGCTTGTGCTAATTTAAATCCTACAGCACACCCACAAAGCTCTTTAAAAGGATAATCGCAATCGCTTCTTTTAGGGTCTAAAACAGCGACAGCTAATGGCAAAGTATCTCCCGGTCTGTGATGGTCACAAATGATAAAATCAACGTCTTTATTTTTGGCGTAAGCCACTTTTTCAACTGCTTTAATTCCACAATCTAAGCACACAATTAATGAGAAATCATTACTTTTAGCATAGTCTATACCCTTATAAGAAACACCGTAACCTTCATCGTATCTATCAGGAACGTAATACTCTACATACTGACATTTTTCCTTTAAAAAAAGATACATCAATGAAACGGCAGTAGTTCCATCTACGTCATAGTCGCCATAGACAAGAATCTTTTCATTACTGCTAATAGCCCTATGCAGACGCTCCACAGCTTTATCCATATCCTTCATCAAAAAAGGATTGTAAAGGTCTGATAATTGTGGTCTAAAAAATTGTTTGGCTTCCTCAAAAGTTTCAATCCCTCTTTGAGCAAGTAAATTAGCAACAAGTTCAGAAACTCCTAGACTTTCTTGTAAAGCACATACAATGTCGTTATCAGGCAAAGCTTTTAAAGTCCACAAATTTTCCATGTCACTTATTTAAAATATGAGTTTGAGTAAGGACAGAATGTTTGTGAATAAGCTCAAATAACTCACCAACCATTTGAGGGTCTAAATTGGTATCATGCCCCCAATCTTTTCTAGATTTTAGTATTTCGAACCAACGCTCTATCTGTAAGATGGTGACTGCATTTTCTTTTTTATAGCGACCTATCTCTCTGACTATTTCGGTTCTTTGGCCTACAATATTGACTAACTTTTTATCAATAGCATCAATTTCTGTACGTAGATTGTTGAGTAATGTTCTGAACTCAGTATTGGCATTGGTGGAAGTTCTCAAAATTAGATTGTCCAATAAAACGCATAATTCTTTGGGTGTAATTTGTTGTTGTGCATCGCTTAATGCAACGCTTGGATTGTAGTGAGTTTCAATCATGAGTCCGTCCATATTCAAGTCCATAGCTGTCTGCGAAACTTCGCTTAACATTTGTGGTGCTCCAGAAATATGGCTAGGATCACAAATAATTGGGAGTTCAGGTACTAAACGCTTGAGTTTAATTGGAATTTCCCATTTTGGCTCATTCCTAAATGCTGATTTTTCTAAAGTGAAAAAGCCTCGATGGATAGCCGATAATTGACTTACACCAACTTGATTTAATCGTTCTATGGCTCCTATCCATAAACTTAACTCAGGATGTAGAGGGTTTTTAATCATGACCTTTACATCAACACCTCTTAAAGCCTCTGCTATTTCTTGAACATAAAAAGGGTTTACTGTAGTTCTTGCCCCGAGCCATAAAACATCTATGTCTGCCTGTAAACAAGCCTCTACGTGTTGAGTATTGGCAACTTCTGTAGCAATTTTCAATTGGGTTTCTTGCTTAACTACCTTTAACCATTCCAAAGCTTTTTGTCCTACACCTTCGAATGAGTTAGGTCGTGTACGTGGCTTCCACACACCCGCCCTAAAAATAGTTGCTTTATCTTCTAATCCCTTTGCAGTAGCTAGTAGCTGATCTTGACTTTCTGCACTACAAGGCCCAGCGATAATAAGTGGTTTGGTAAACTCTTGTTTTTTTATCTCTATCATTTATTTCCCCTCTAATACTATCACAAATTCTCCTTTAGGTTCTTTGGTTTCAAAGTGAGCTAATACTTGCGCAACACTTCCCCTAATTGTTTCTTCAAATTTCTTACTAATTTCTCTAGAAACAGAAACATGTCTATCCTCACCCATATATTCGACGAATTGTGATAATGTTTTTTTAACTCTATATGGGGACTCATAAAATACCATCGTTTTGGTTTCTTCTGCCAAAATTTTTAAGCGAGTCTGTCTTCCTTTTTTTTGAGGTAAAAAACCTTCAAAAACAAACTTTTCACAAGGTAGGCCAGAATTAACAAGTGCAGGTATAAAAGCTGTAGCTCCGGGCAAACAATCTACCTCAATATCGTTTTTCACACATGCCCTAACCAATAAAAAACCAGGGTCAGAAATAGCTGGAGTCCCAGCGTCTGTAATTAATGCAATGGTTTTCCCATGTAACAAAAGCTCAATCCATTTTTCTACCGTTTTATGCTCATTATGCATATGATGTGAACGCATTGGAGTAGATATTTGGTAGTGTACCATTAATTTAGCACTAGTGCGTGTGTCTTCAGCTAAGATTAGGTCTACTTCTTCTAGTATACGAACTGCTCTGAAAGTAAAATCTTCTAGATTTCCAATAGGTGTGGGAACTACAAACAATTTTGCCATTACACAAATTTAAAAGAAAATAGGGTAAAACTTGGTTTCAGGAGTGATTAACATAGCTGGCGCAGGAAATTTTATATAATTCAACCAATGTTTAACACGCTTTGCCGTCGGCGTATCCCAAAGTTTGAGCACACACTTTAAATCATAGTCTAATGCAATATAAATTTCGTTATTGCCTCCAACTTTTGTCCCTCCGGGCGTGAGGTATTGAGTATCATCTAAGCCAAAACCAATAGAAATTCCAACATCGATATTTCTATCTTTTAAAGGATAAACTGTCATCCAATAGGTTTGGTTCACATAATCATCTTGATATGAGTGTGGATGAGGTGGTGCCCAAGGTTTTTGTTGCTCGCCAAGCTCCCAATACCGATTACTTCTTTTGTAATAACTCATTTTGAAATCGATATATTTCATAGGCTCCCAGTACCTTTCTGCAACAGGCACTAATGCCCCAATAGATCCTGCTCCAAAATCCCAAATGCTAAAGCCCCAATAAGGAGCATAAGCATCTTTCATCTCTATCGCCAACTGTATAAAAGAACCCATAGCTGCTCCGTACCAATACGATTTCTTTTCATTCATACCTGCCCATTTCAAATTAGAATGAAAAAGGTCTGCAACAAGTACGCCACCAAAAAAGTGACCGCCTTTATCAATATTTCTAGCGTATCTAAGATCTGAACCATCGTCAAAATGAAAGGATGTAGACTGATCGCTCCACCAAGAATTTTGAACATAAATGTAAGAGCCTACTAGCACAGATGCCCCACTTGCTAAAACAATACCTAATCTATAAGGATTAATTTTAGAAGTATCAGCTTGTGAATAAGCACTAAAACTGGTGCTAAAAAAGAAAAGAATGATAAGAAAATAACTTCTCATAGTATTAGATATAAATCAATGCTTACATTTGTTCACAAAGTTAATCGAATGTTTTTAGAAAAGAATAAAATTAGAAAAGGAAGTATTGAAGTCATTTGTGGTTCTATGTTCTCGGGCAAAACAGAAGAATTAATTAGAAGACTTGGACGAGCTAAAATAGCTAAGCAAAGTGTAATTATCTGCAAACCATCTATAGAAGACAGATACGATAAGGATAAAGTAGTGTCTCATAATATGAGGGCAATAGATTGTGTAGCTGTTGGGGATGCATCTGATATTATCGAATTATGCCAGAATAAAGAAGTGGTAGGGATTGATGAAGCACAATTTTTCAATAATAATCTAGTTGAAGTGTGTAACCAATTAGCAAATCAGGGAGTTCGTGTTATTATTGCTGCTTTAGACATGGATTATGAAGGCAATCCCTTTGAACCTATCCCGCAATTGATGTCTATTGCAGAAGATGTAACTAAAGTTCGTGCTATTTGTATACAGTGTGGCGATTTAGCTAATTATTCATACAGAATAGTAGAAAAAGACGAACAAATATTATTGGGAGAAAAAAAAGAATACGAAGCTCGTTGTAGAAATTGTTTTAGTAAATAATGACCAATACTCACGAAACCATACTACATGTCAACCTCACTTCTCTTGAGGCTAACTTTAACTTTCTTAAAAGTAAACTTCCTAATGGTGTAAAAACTATTGCAGTAGTTAAAGCTTTTGCTTATGGTTTGGGTGATATAGAAATTTCAAAACACCTAGAAAAATTGGGCGTTCACGCTTTTTGGGTAGCAGACTTTGAGGAAGGTGTTCAATTACGAAAAGAAGGAATCACTAAGCCAATAATCGTAGCCAACCCTGGATATAAAAGTGTAGAAACAATTATTAAATATCAATTAGAGCCCGTAATATTTAATCATAGATTACTTGAGTTATATACCAATTGTAAAGAAAAGGTTTCTATTCATTTGAAGTTTAATACAGGTATGAATAGGTATGGTTTTGAAACAACTAACGTACAAGAAATCCTTCCTATACTTAAAGACAATTCTCAACTCAAAATAGAGAGTGTATGTTCACATTTGTCATCTTCTAATGACTCAAATAAAGATAATTTTAGCGAAGGACAAATTCAGCAATTTAAAGAGATATGTAAAAATCTAGAAGACTCTCTTGGAATACATATTCCATCTCATATAATGAATAGTAATGGAGCTATGTGTTTTACTACTGACTCTAACGAATGGGTTAGGCTAGGGATTGCTTTATATGGAGGATTAGAACATCCTAATTTGAAACAAATTTTCAGCTTAAAAAGTGTAATCAGTCAAATTAGATTTATCAAAAAAGGTCAGAGTGTAGGTTATCAAAACTCATTTGTAGCGTATAAAGATATGCACGTTGCAGTTATACCAGTTGGATATGCTGACGGACTCAATAGAAAATTAGGAAACCAAAATGGGCAAGTCTTCATCAAGGATACTGCATGTCGTATAATTGGTGATATAAGTATGGATAGCTTTGTAGCTGACATCTCCGAAGTCTTTACTCAAGAAGGGCAAGAGGTTACTATTTTTAGTCCTAAATACAGTGTTTCTAAATTAGCACACGATTTGGATACCATTCCCTACGAAATAATGGCAACTCTCAACCGTAGGATAAAACGTATTTACTCGAAAGAGTAAGTCGAAAAAATGAAAGACAGATAACAATACAAAACTGCTGTATTGTGATTTTGTAAATAGGTGTCTGTCAACATTATTACTAAAAAAACAGCAGGAAATATCATCCGAAAATACCCTTGATTTAGTGACTTATATGCCTTTAGCTGAAAAAAGAATATGGATAAAAAAACCAATAACCCCACCAATCCAAGTTCAAACCAAATGAAAAGGTAGTTATTATGAGGAGTTTTGTGAACCCCAGCAAGAATTTTAGTTGCATGTTCGCTAATTGAAGAAAACTCTTTTACAAAGCTACCGGTACCATAACCTAATACTGGTTTTTCTTTTATTTTTTCAAACGAATACTCATAAAGATAATAGCGGGAATTTAAACTATTGACCTTATTTTTTTCTAATTGTGTAAGTTGTATTTGAATGCTATCTATTCTTTGCCTGAAATGAGGAGATACAGAATAAGCCATTATATTAATTCCTATTGTAGCTAAAACAGATAGTAAAATAAGGCTTTTCTTATGCCAAAAAGCAAGTAAAGAAAAGGATAAGAAAATAAATATAAAAGCAAGCTGTCCACTTCTACCGTTTTCAGTATAGAGACTCAGTAAAAATAAGATGGAAATAAAAATTAATAATATTCTTAACTTTTTATTGGAAGTGCTATTGAACAAAAGAAAAAAGGTGACAAGCAATGAAAAAGCTAGAAATACATTATGATCTGTATAAGTCATAAAGGCCGGATTTTGCCAATTTGCAGCAAATATAGAGGAGTATTTAAAGAGGTGTTTTATCCATCCTAGATTTATCAAATTGGCAATGAGTGCAGAAAGTGTTGTCGCTGAAAGAAAGGCAACTAAAGAATATTTTACCACTTTTTGACTAAAGCAAAGAGTGTATAAAATAGGTAAAAGTAAGAGTAATAAACTTTTTTGAAATAGCCATTCAGCCCCTTGGTGATTAGTACCCCACAGCATACCCACTACATAAAGAAAAAGCAAAGCCAATAAGGAAAGTATCCAAGGACTAGATTTAATCTTATTCCACTTTGATTTAAACTGACCTTCAAATAACCATAAAATAGCTAGAGAAAAAACAGCTACGTCAGTAACAAAAATTGATATAGGGGCAAAAAATGCTAAGGTAATTAATGCTATTCCTTTAGGCTTCATTATTGAATGCTATCACCACGAAGAATAGCGTCATAAAGCTCCATATTGTCCAAAACGTCAATGGCTTTTGCTATTTCTTCATCATGCTTTAAAGTAGTTTCTATTTTTCCTTTTTGATAGAAATATCGTGTTACAATTTCCATTTCTAAAAGCTCACTTATCTCGGATTTGAATCGTTCAATATCGTTATTTTTACTTTCTTCCATTCTTGAGCCTAACACTTCCAATTGTTCTTGCAATTCGGAAAGATATTTTTCCCCCTCAGCGTCTTTTTCAAGTTTTTTAATCGCCTTTTCGGTTTTAGTTTCGTACTCATATTCCTTGTCGTTGAGGTATTGCTTGAATTGACTATAAACATCATCGCTAATAACAAAAGATTTTGCATCATCAATAGATTCATTATTTCTTCTATACTGATTAGCAAAATTGAAAATATGACGTTTAGATACTAAACTTCTCAAAATGTTACTGAATTTCTCTGGTTCAATTGTAATGTCTGGAGTAATTCCTCCACCATCAAAAACAGAACGCTCATTAACTAAAGTCTTGAATTCTGTTCTCAAACTATCAGGCACTTTACCTACGCTTCCATCTTCATCTCTATTGGAGTAGTCAAGTGCTTGGATACATCTTCCACTAGGCATATAATATTTTGCAGTAGTTAACTTTAGCTGGGCATTGTAGCTCAATTTTCTAGTTTGCTGAACCAAACCTTTACCAAAGCTGCGTTGGCCTATTACAACACCTCTATCAAAATCTTGTACAGCTCCTGAAACTATTTCAGATGCTGAAGCTGAACTTCTATTTATCAGTACTACTAAAGGAATTTCTGTATCAATAGCCTCGTTTCTTGCTTTATAGCTTTTATCCCAATCTTTAATTTTTCCTTTGGTAAAAACAATTTCTTTACCTCTATCAATAAAAATATTAGCCATACTAATAGCCTCATTTAGAAGCCCTCCTGGGTTGCCTCTCAAATCTAAAACCAAACCTTTTAAATCATTATTGGCATTCATATCTTTATAAGCATCAATCACTTCTTTTGAGATGTTGCGAGTAAAAGAACGGGTTTTGATATAGCCAATGCTGTCAGAAATTAACCCATAATAAGGCACCGAATTGAGTTTGATTTCTTCTCTTATTATTTCTACCTCAAAAGGTTTAGCAATACCTTCTCTTTCTATCAATACTTTAACGGCTGTATTAGGTTCACCTTTTAGCACTTTACTGACATCTTCAGTTGACTTACTTTTAGCAGATTCCCCAGCAATTTCAACAAACTTATCACCAGCAATAAGTCCAGCTTTATCAGCAGGAAAGCCTTCATAAGGTTCACTGACATATACCCAGTCACCATTTTTAGTAATAACAGCTCCTATACCTCCATACTGTCCTGTTGTCATAAATTCAAAATCTTCCTTTTCAGATTCTGGAATATATGTAGTATAAGGGTCAAGGGATTCCAACATAGCATCTATGCCTGTTTTCATCAGCTCACCAGCGTCAGTTTCATCAACATAATAAATGTTTAACTCTTTGTATAGAGAACTAAAAATGTCTAGGTTTTTAGAAATTTCAAAGAAGTTATCTACAAAGCCAAGAGATAAAATACTGGCTAATGATAAGCCAATGACAAGCGTGTATTTTTTAATTTTTTTCATTGTTTTTATTGAGTATTAAGGGACTGGATCATGACCATGGCCACCCCAAGGATGACAGCTTGATAGTCGCTTAATGGTTAACCACAAACCTTTATAAGGTCCGTATTTTTTAATTGCTTGAAGTCCATATTCTGAACAACTAGGAGTGTATCTACATCGTGGCGAAAACAAAGGTGAAATTGCTCCTTTGTAAAATAAAATTATAGCTTGTAGCAACACTGAAATTAATCGTCTCATACTTCATCTGCTAAACGTTGTAAAGTTACACTTATTTTATCTTCAATTTCAGTAAATGATAAAATGCTTGGTAAAGTATAAACTAACATTAAATTGATGGATTTATTTTCTTGCAATAATTTTTTTACAAGTAGGGACTTTTGTTTTCTATAGGCTTCTCTTACCAAACGTTTTATATGATTACGTTGACTAGCCTTGGATAGTCTTTTTTTGGGAACACTTATTGCTACTTTGACGGTTGATTGTAAAGTGTCATTTTCTTGCCAGATGGCTTTAAAAGGAAATTCGTATAGCCTTTCCCCCTCTTTAAAAAGAGTTTCAATTCTACGAGAACTGCAGAGCCTATCTTCTTTGGAAAAATGCTGTGAGACCATAATAAGAAATAGAAAATAAACTAACGCTTATTAACCTGCTTGATATATTGTTCAAGCGCCATTGTCATAGAAGGGTTTTCTGGACTTGGTGCTTTTATATTGAGTTTTAGACCCGCATCTGCAACTGCTTTAGACGTAGTTGGCCCAAAGGCTGCAATACGTGTGTCATTTTGCTTGAAATTAGGGTAATTCTGATAGAGCGACTTAATCCCTGAAGGCGAATAGAACACCAAGATATCGTAAAAAACATTTTCCAAGTCTGAGAGGTCGCTGCATACAGTTTTATACATAACAGCCTTGGTAAAGTCAAACCCACTTTTAGCCAAAAATTCGGGAATACTATCTTTCAAAATATCAGAACAAGGTAATAAAAACTTACTGTCTTTATTCTTTTTCAATACAGGCAATAAATCTTCAATTTTTTGTCTTCCGATAAATACTTTACGCTTTCTGTAAGTAATGTATTTTTGTAGGTAATAGGCAATTGCTTCTGAAACACAAAAATACTTCATTTCTTCAGGGACAGTAATACGAGTGGCTTCACACATTCTAAAGAAATGATCCATGGAGTTTTTGCTAGTAAAAATTACCGCATTATGACTAAGAATACTTATCTTCTGCTGTCGGAATTCTTTAGCTGTTAATCCCTCAACATGAATAAAAGGTCTAAAGTCAATCTTCACATTACATTTCTTTGCTAAGCTGAAATAGGGTGACTTGTCAGATTCGGGTTTGGGCTGAGAAACCAAAATGGTCTTAACTTTATTCTCTTTCAAAAGACTGTTTGTTTAGTGTTCCACATTAGACCAAAAACAATTTAATAAAGGTATTTTATTATAATTATAATTGGCAAAATTTCGAATGTGCAAAGATATATAATTATATGAGCTTTAGGAAGTGAACTGTTAAAAAAACTTAAATATAGCATTCTTAGCCATTTGTAAAACAAAGTCAATAGCAAAAAAATAGTGATGAATCTAAATACAAAATCCGTTTGTATAGTACCATAAAACAAAACTAAAGTGAGAGGAAAAAGCACCACTCCTACGACTTTTTCATATAAAAAGGATTGAAAAATAACCTCTTCAAACAAATAATTTTTTTCAAATATATGCCCTAAACAAATTAGGCATAGGTATTTAGTAATTAAAAATAAACCAACCCAAAAAATAAGTTTTGCAAAATAACTTATGGATGGATTCTGAAAGGAAAGAAACAAAGCAAATGATAAAATAAAAACAGGTAATAGATATAGTTTGTGTTTTGAGTTTGTTTCTTCTCTGAGGTATTGTTTAGAAAATTTTTGACTATACGATGACTTTAGAATAAGTGTAAATTGATTCGAAAAATTAAACTTTAAAATTGCTATGTAGGCTAGAATAACAATAAAAGATAAAAATACCCAATGGGTGGACGATATGGGATTTAAGTGTGCTATTAAATCCATTTATTCTAAATATCCATCGTTTATCCAATCGATTAACTTTTGCTTATCGGCATCAGACAAATTGCCAGAGGGTGGCATTCTATAAAACTCATCATCTGAGTTAAGCCTATCTATCATTGTATTTGTACCATCTAAATAGTTTTTAATAGATTCATAGTTTGTCAAATCTACAATGTATGCATTTTGATTAGGAGAATGACAGCCTAAACAAGACGACTCCACAATAGTCTTCACACTTGAGTATGTTTCTAATTGAGGAGTAGGGCTGATTGGTTCAGTTATTTCTTCCTTTTTACATGAAGTAAATAGGGTTGCTAATAGAAGGGCAGAAAAAAGAATTAACCTCATTAAGATTGATTTTCCCGCAATTTAGCTATTTATCATAAATTATTCAATAATTTTGTTCTCACTTAACTCATATTATTATGTCAACAGATTTATTTCAAGCGCCCGATTACTTTCAATTAGATGAGCTACTAAATGACGAACACAAATTAGTTCGTGAAGCTGCTAGAGATTGGGTAAAGAGAGAAGTTTCACCTATTATTGAGGATAGCTGTCAGAAAGCGGAGTTTCCAAAACACCTTATTAGTGGTTTAGCTAATATTGGTGCCTTTGGGCCTTACATTCCAGCTGAATATGGTGGTGCTGGCTTAGATCAAATTTCTTATGGTCTAATAATGCAAGAACTGGAAAGAGGTGATAGTGGAATTCGCTCGACTGCCTCTGTTCAGTCATCTTTAGTGATGTATCCTATTTTCAAGTATGGCAACGAAGAACAACGTCAGCGTTTTCTTCCTAAGCTAGCTAGTGGAGAAATGGTTGGTTGTTTTGGTCTTACTGAGCCTGATTTTGGGTCAAATCCAGCAGGAATGGTAACTAACTTTAAAGATATGGGAGACCATTATCTTCTTAATGGTGCCAAATTATGGATTTCTAATTCTCCCTTTGCTGACATCGCAATTGTCTGGGCAAAAAACGAAGAAGGGCGTATTAAAGGCTTGATTGTTGAAAGAGATATGGAAGGTTTTACCACCCCAGAAACACATAACAAATGGAGTTTAAGAGCTTCTGCAACGGGCGAATTAGTTTTCGATAATGTGAAAGTGCCTAAAGAAAATTTATTGCCAAATAAAGATGGTCTTGGAGCCCCGCTTGGTTGTTTAGATTCAGCACGTTATGGAATTGCATGGGGAACTATTGGTGCTGCTATGGATTGTTATGATACAGCTTTAAGGTATTCTAAGCAACGCATGCAATTTGGTAAGCCTATTGCAGGATTTCAATTGCAACAGAAAAAATTAGCTGAAATGATTACTGAAATCACAAAAGCACAGTTTATCACTTGGCGATTGGGTGTTCTTAGAAATGAAGGTAGAGCAACTTCTGCACAAATTTCCATGTGTAAAAGAAACAATGTAGATATGGCATTGACTATCGCTAGAGATGCTAGACAAATATTAGGTGGTATGGGAATTACTGGCGAATACCCTATTATGCGTCATATGATGAATTTAGAATCGGTAGTGACTTATGAAGGAACACACGATATTCATCTCTTAATCACGGGCTTAGATATTACCGGAGAGAATGCTTTTAAGTAATTAAACGTTAAATATATCCATAAAAAAAGCTCGCTATTCGCGAGCTTTTTTTTGGTTAGCTTGGATTCTTTTATGAACCACAGGCGATACAATCATCAGGGTTGTCTATAGAACATGCTATAGCCTCCTCTGCTGTGTATTCTTCTTTACCAGAAATAACTGGCTCTAACTGAGACTTGGCTTGTTTTTGTACCGTAAACTGAATAGCCTGTGTAGCTGCTTTAGTTCTTAGATAATACATACCAGTTTTTAGACCTTTCTCCCAAGCATAGAAATGCATAGAAGTGATTTTACCCATATTTGGTTGGTCAATAAAGAGGTTCAAGGACTGAGATTGATCAATAAAGTGACCTCTGTCAGCAGACATGTCAATGATATCTTTCATCTTAATTTCCCAAACAGTCTTGTAAATCGCTTTGATATTTTCAGGAATGGAATCAATAGCTTGGATAGAACCATTAGCTTTAATGATTTCATTTTTCATTTCGTCATTCCACAAACCTAGCTTTACTAAGTCAAGTAGGAGGTGCTTATTAACAACAACAAACTCTCCTCCTAGAGTATTTCTCTTGTAAAGGTTACTCGTGAATGGCTCAAAGCATTCGTTGTTTCCTAAGATTTGCGCGGTAGACGCTGTTGGCATAGGAGCTAGAAGCAAAGAGTTCCTTGCTCCATGCTTCAAGAGTTTCTTTCTTAACGCCTCCCAGTTCCAATCTCCGCAAGGTTCTTCTTTCCAAAGGTCAAACTGAAACTTGCCCTCTGACAAAGGCGACCCCTTAAACGAATCGTAGGGGCCATCTTTCTTTGCTAACTCAACAGAAGCCCTCATTGCTCCATGGTAAAT
>CAXFLH010000019.1:0-16564 GCA_964003875.1 uncultured Flavobacteriales bacterium
ACACGTTGCTGACTTAATGTTACTTACTGATAAATCAATCATGTACGTTTGTAATGTTGATGAAGCCTCCATAAAAAATGGTAATCCTCATGTTGATAGAGTGAAGGAAATTGTAAAGGATGAAGATGCTTCTGTTTTGATGATTGCGGCATCTGCAGAAGCAGACATAACAGAACTTGATAGTTATGAAGAACGCCAAATGTTTCTAGAAGATATGGGCTTAGACGAGCCTGGTGTTAGTAAACTTATTCGTTCAGCTTATCAGTTATTAAATCTTTCCACTTACTTTACGGCAGGAGTTAAAGAGGTTAGAGCATGGACCATTAAAGAGGGAATGAAAGCACCACAAGCTGCAGGTGTAATTCATACTGATTTTGAGAAAGGTTTTATTCGTGCCGAGGTCATTAAATATACAGATTTTGTAGAGTTAGGTTCTGAATTAGCATGCAAAGAAAATGGTAAAATGTCAGTAGAAGGTAAGGAGTATGTTGTTGCCGATGGCGATATTATGCATTTTAGGTTCAATACTTAAAACTATTATCTTCTTTTGTAATTATTATATTTGTTTCTATGAATTACATTTTATTTGATGACTTCAGAGGTAACCTCCTACCATTAACTTACACTCGACCTGTTTCAGAAATTCGTATAGGCATACTTACCATTACTGAGAAATGGGAACGCTTCTTGAATACGAAATGTTCATTTTATACAGAAGATTATTTGCAACAAAAATTTTCTCTGAACACTAAAGAGGATAACCTTTGGGTAAATGGTTCTATTTGCCCTGACATTAATATTGTTAAGGCAATTAAATCTTTATCAAATAATCAGTGTTTAAAGCATAATGAAACTCTTATTGCTTATAGAAGTAAGGAAAGTATTCCTAGCGATGTTATACCCTATGAAGGTGATTTTATACAAGTTTCACAACTGTGGCATATTTTTGAGTTTAATTATGATTGTATTCAATCTGATTTTAAGCTACTTACAGAAGGAAGGACATCTCAACTAATTAGTGAAACTAACGCTTGTACTAATCCAGAAAATATTTTTATTGAAGATGGTGCAAAAGTAGAACATACTATTCTTAATGCTTCGACAGGACCAATCTATGTGGGAAAAGATGCTGAAATTATGGAAGGATGTATTGTGAGAGGACCCTTAGCTATGTGCGAAAACTCAGTACTCAAAATGGGGGCAAAAATTTATGGGGCAACTACTTTAGGTCCTTACTGTAAAGTTGGGGGTGAAGTAAACAACTCTGTGTTGTTGGGATATTCCAATAAAGGACATGACGGTTTCTTAGGTAATTCTGTATTAGGTGAATGGTGCAATCTAGGAGCTGACACCAATAACTCCAATTTAAAAAACAATTATACTGAGGTTAAATTATGGAACTATCCATCAGAACGCTTTATAAATACAGGTCTTCAATTTTGTGGTCTTATTATGGGCGACCATTCAAAATGTGGAATCAATACAATGTTTAATACTGGAACAGTTGTAGGTGTTTGTACAAATGTTTATGGTGCTGGTTTTCCTCGCAATTTTGTTTCTTCTTTCTCTTGGGGTGGTTCTGCAGGTTATATGACATATCGCTTAAATAAAGTCTTCGAAGTGGCAGAAAAAGTGATGCAACGCCGAGCTATAGAGTTTAATCAAGTGGAAAAAAATATTTTAACTGAGGTTTTTAAACTGACAAAGTCGTACCGAAAAGACTAGTTTTGTCAGTCTTTTAAATGATATTTGTAATGGCACACTTCTTGTCATTATCACTTTCGAACAACATAATTGTCAAGATTGACAAAAAAAATTTGAATGAAAAAAGACATGTTTTTAGATTCTTTTGTTGGAGCAAATTTTGATGACGAATCGGATTTCTTCCCACTACTTAGTAGCGTTGACGAGGAGAAAATAAATAAGGAAGAAATTCCTAAATCCTTAGCTATTTTACCTCTAAGAAATACGGTTCTTTTCCCAGGTGTAATTATTCCAATAACTGTTGGAAGAGATAAATCAGTTAAGCTTATAAAGGAAGTTTACAAAGGTTCTAAAACTATAGGAGTTGTTTCTCAAAAGAAGTCTGATATAGAAGATCCAACTTTTAGTGATTTAAACACCATTGGTACGGTTGCGCACATTATGAAAATGTTGCGAATGCCAGATGGAAATATTACTGTTATTATACAAGGTAGGAAATTAATTGAGCTTCAAGAAATGGTTCAGGAAGAACCTTATTTGAAAGCTACTGTTTCTGAATTGTCTGAAGAAAAACCTGAGAAGGGAGATGAGCAATTTATAGCACTTGTTGATTCGATTAAGGACATTGCCTTACAAATCGTTAAAGAATCTCCTAATATTCCTTCAGAAGCTCAATTAGCAATTCAGAATATAGAATCACCTACTTATTTAGTCAACTTTGTTTGTTCCAATATGGATGTTGATATGAATAAAAAGCAGGAATTACTTGAGTTATTCAATTTAAAAAGTCGTTCGGAAAAAACACTAGAGATAATCAGTAAAGAATTGCAACGACTTGAGATGAAAAATGAAATTCAACACAAGGTTAAGCACGATTTAGACCAACAACAGAGGGAGTATTTTCTAAATCAACAACTCAAAGCCATACAAGAAGAATTAGGTGGTTCGGCAGATCAAGAAATTGAGGAAATGCGCACCAGAGCTAAATCTAAAAAGTGGAATAAAGAGGTCTCTAACAATTTTGAAAAAGAAATCAAAAAATTACAGCGTATGAATCCTGCTATGGCAGATTACTCTGTACAAAGAGCCTACCTAGAATTATTTTTGGATTTACCTTGGAACGAATACACAAAAGATAATTTTGATTTAGATAAAGCAAAAAAAATATTAGATAGAGATCATTTTGGTCTTGAAAAAGTTAAAGAACGTATACTAGAACATCTAGCCGTATTGAAACTCAAGGGCGATATGAAAGCGCCTATTTTATGTTTATATGGTCCTCCAGGAGTAGGAAAAACTTCTTTAGGTAAGTCTATTGCCGAAGCCTTAGGAAGAAAATACGAGCGTGTATCTCTAGGAGGGTTACGTGATGAGTCTGAAATCAGAGGTCATCGTAAAACGTATATCGGGGCAATGCCGGGTAGAATTATAAAATCCATTAAAAAAGCCAATTCATCAAATCCTGTATTTGTATTAGACGAAATAGATAAGATTACAAGAGATTCTCATGGCGATCCATCTTCAGCTATGCTTGAAGTTCTAGACCCTGAGCAAAACAGCTCTTTTCACGATAATTATTTAGAGGTTGGATATGACTTATCCAAAGTTATGTTTGTAGCAACTGCTAATTCATTATCAAGTATTCAACCTGCTCTAAGAGATAGAATGGAAATCATTGAGATTAACGGTTATACTATTGAAGAAAAAGTGCAGATTGCTAAAAAACACTTACTTCCTAAACAAATCAAAGAACATGGGTTAAAAAGCTCTGATTTAAAGTTAAGTAATAAAGTTTTTGAATCTGTTATAGATGGCTATACTAGAGAATCTGGAGTTAGAGGTCTAGATAAAATGGTGGCTAAATTGGTTCGCTATGCTGCCAAATCCATAGCAATGGAACAAGACTATAATCTTAGTCCCAATATATCTGATTTAAAAGAAATACTTGGTGCTGCACCATTTGATAAAGAACGTCATTTGAATATTGATATTCCTGGGGTAGTAACAGGCTTAGCTTGGACGTCTGTAGGAGGAGATATATTATTTATAGAAAGCAGTAAAAGTTCGGGTAAAGGTAAAATGAGTATTACTGGTAATTTGGGTAATGTGATGAAAGAATCTTCCACAATTGCTATGCAGTATATAAAATCTCACGCTAAAGAATTGGGTATAAATCCTGATGACTTAAATGTAAATGATGTTCATCTTCATGTTCCTGAGGGAGCAACTCCAAAAGATGGGCCTTCAGCGGGTATAACTATGCTTACGGCTTTAGTATCCTTATTTACCGGAAGAAAAGTCAAAGCCAAGTTAGCCATGACAGGAGAAATAACATTAAGAGGCAAAGTCCTAGCTGTAGGTGGTATAAAAGAAAAAATACTAGCAGCTAAGAGAGCAGGGGTTAAAGAAATTATTCTTTGCGAACAAAATAAAAAAGATGTTGACGAAATTAATAAGCGATATCTAAAGGGATTAAATTTTCATTATGTCAATAAAATGAATGATGTTATTGACATAGCCCTTATCTAATTCATTTTATTCCATAACTAAAATAGATAATTTAAAGCGCAGACTCAAGTCAGCGCTTTTTTATAATAAGTATTTAAAATACTCGTTTTCATCTAAAAACATTTGTTAATTTGTAGAATGAAAGTTGGTGGTTTATTTTTTTTATATGTCATTAGTTTTACATTTGTAAAAGCTCAAAATTCTTCATCGTCATATGCAGCTTTGGATTTACCACTTTCAGCTCGTCATGCTGTTTTAAACGAACCTGTTTCATTATATTCTGAAGACTTAGAGTCAGGTGTTTTTAATCCTGCTATGTTGAATGAGAAAATGGAAAAGCAGTTGTCATTGAATTTTGTCGATTATTTCTCTGATATTAACTTTATTTCTGCTGCTTATGCACTTCCTTTTCGTGACTTTGGTACAATAGGTATTTCTGTGAAATCTATTGGCTATGGTGAATTTACGGAAACTGATTATACTTCTCAATCGCTAGGTACTTTTGGAGCAAATGAACAAATCATCTCTGTGGGCTTAGGAAAAGAACTTAGTGAGCGATTGTCAGTTGGAGCAATTCTTAAAACATTATTTTCTAATCTTCAAGATTATCAGTCAGTAGCACTTGCAAGTGACTTGGCTATAGCCTACAAAAAAGAGGATAAAAACTTTTCAATGTCTCTTCTTGCAAGGAACTATGGAAAACAAATAAGTACTTATGCTAGTACTGAGGAAATATTGCCATTTCAATTGGATTTTGGATTATCTAAACGCTTAGAACATTTGCCATTCCTTATTACAATGAATTACAAGAATATTCAGAAATGGGATTTAACATCTATTTATGAGAGTGCCAATAATGACTTGAATCAAAACACTAGTTCTGAAGAAATAAACTTTACAAATAAGCTTTTTCGACACATTGATTTTGGTGGTGAGTTAAGTATTGGCAAACATATTCAGTTAAGAATGGGGTACAACCCCAAACGTAGGCAAGAACTTAAAGTAGATTCATATCTAGGAATGGTAGGTTTTTCATGGGGTTTGGGTATAAAAATATCACACTTTAAAATAAATTACGGAAGATCAACTTATCACTTGCACGGTTCACCAAATTACTTTTCCTTTAGCACAGATTTTTCTAAGTTCTATAAACAACAATGAAAAAAATAAATATTGCTATTGATGGTCATTCTTCATGTGGTAAAAGCACACTAGCTAAACAGCTTTCCAAACACTATGCATACATTTATGTAGATACAGGCGCTATGTACAGAGCAGTTTGTCTTTATGCTTTGAAAAATGATATAATGAAAGATGGTATTATTGATGAAGCAGCATTAATAGATTCCTTAGACAATATAAAAGTATCATTCAATTATAACGATGAAAGATCTATTTCTGAAACCTTTTTAAATGGTGTCAATGTAGAAAATGAAATTCGTAGCTTATGGATTTCTGAAAATGTGAGTAAGATTAGCAAATTAAAAGAAGTACGCCAGAAAATGGTTGCCATTCAGCAAGCAATAGGGGAAAATAAAGGAGTAGTAATGGACGGAAGAGATATAGGTTCTGTAGTATTTCCAAATGCAGAATTGAAGTTGTTTATTACTGCCTCTGTTGATGAACGTGCTAGAAGAAGATCAATAGAACTTAAAGACGCTAGTCTTGAGGACATCAAGAAGAACCTACAGAGTAGAGATTATGATGATAGTACTCGTGAAGAAAATCCTCTAGTAATAATGGACGATGCTATAAAAATAGACAATACCAATCTGAGCATTGACGAGCAATTCGATTTAGCTCTAAGTTATTGCGAGAAAGCTATGGTTGACTAATATTGGCTAAAGCTTCTTCAACCGATATTTTGTTATCAAAATAGGACAATAATTTCTGCAAAACTTTATCAACAACAGCGTCTGGGCATGAAGCACCTGATGTAATAATTACTTTCAGTTTTTCTTTATTAGGTAGAAATCCATATGTTTCAGAGGTTGTTTTATTGTTGTAATTGAAATGCCTTATTAATTCTTTAGAAAGAATTTCCGCCTCAGACTTCACAAAATATGTTGGTAAAACTTTCTCACAAAGCTCTACTAGGTGAGAGGTGTTTGAACTATTGTAACCCCCAACAACAATAGCCAAGTCAGCAGGTTCTTCTAATAAACCGTAAGTAGCTTTTTGATTCTCGTTTGTAGCATAACAAAGCGTGTCTCTAGTGTCAGCAAAAAAGTCTTTGTAATTTTCTTGACCTCTTTTATTGATAATGAATTGCTTTAAGAAGTTTGAAATCTCTTCTGTTTCACTAGCCAACATAGTTGTTTGATTGACCACTCCTATCTTTTCTAAATCTTTTTTAAGGTCAAAGCCTTTAGAATACTTTCCTTCAAAAGTGGAATAAAACTCGGCTTTAGGTCTTTTTTCTTCAATAAAATCGACTAGTAGTTTAGCTTCGTCCAAGTCTTTTATGATTAGAGACGGTGCGTTTTGATAGGAATGAGAAAAAGTAGCTTTTGTCTCCTCGTGATTATATTTACCATGAATGATTATTGAATAGTTGTTATTACCAATACTTTCGGCTTTTTTCCATACACGAGTTACAAATGGACAAGTAGTGTCATAAGTTTCCAATTTGATATTTTTTTTCTCAAGCAATTCTTGTATTTCAATGGTTGTACCAAATGCTGGTGTAATCACTACATCATCTGATTTGATTACGTCCCATTCTATTAATTGATTGCCTTCGGTATCCATAATAAATTTTAATCCCCTAGAAAGTAAGTCTTCATTCACAATGGGGTTGTGTATCATTTGACTTAGCAGATAAATGTTCTTGTTTGGATTTTCTTCGATAGCTTTATAGGATATCTCGATAGCATTTTCTACACCATAGCAAAAGCCAAAATGACGAGCAAGGTGGATTTGAACAGGACCAAAATCAACAATTGTTGGAGAGAAATCTTTCTTCTTAGGGTCAAGTTCTTTTCGTTGGTTTTTGATAGCTCCAATTAAATTGGAACGATAAAAATCAGGTACGTCGAATTTTTTCATTAAATGAATATAAATAAACACAAAAATAGGTAATTTTGAAGAATGAAAAGCATTAAAGACCTTAGAACTGACTATCTAAAAAGCGAGTTGAATGTTAAGGATTTAACGGAAGAACCCATAATATTATTCCAACAATGGCTAACTCAAGCTATTGCTTATTCAGATGATGCTAATGCTTTTGTGTTGTCGACTGTCAATAGTAATGGTGTGCCTAGTTCAAGGGTGTTGTTACTAAGAGATGCCACGAAAAAAGGATTTAGTTTTTTTACCAATTATTCTAGTAGAAAGTCGCAAGAGATTGAGGTTAATCCTAATGTTTGTATGAATTTCTTTTGGCCAGAGATGGAGCGTCAAGTCAGAATAAATGGTTCAATTAGTAGATTGTCTGAACAGGAATCTGATGACTATTTCGTTAGCCGTCCTTATGAGAGTAGGATAGGAGCTTGGTGTTCACCACAAAGTCAAGTTATAGAGTCAAGAGATGTTCTTGAAAACAAAATTCAAGAGTTAAAAAAGAAATACCCTAATGAAGTGCCTAGACCAAAAAATTGGGGAGGCTTTACCATTTTGCCCAATGAAATTGAATTTTGGCAAGGTAGAGCTAGTCGTTTGCACGATAGGTTTTTATACAGCAAGGAAGGTGAAAATTGGACGATTAATCGCTTAGCACCTTAATCGATTCTTTAGGAAATCTTCTTCTACAATTTCAGAACGGTCAATGCTATAGCGTAACCAGTTTAGCAAAACTTGATTTTTTTCATCTTCTGTCATATGCCATTTGATGTTTTCTTTTTCCATTTTCATTCGCATTTCATAAAGACATATTGCTGCAGATACGGATAAATTAAAACTTTCAGTAAATCCATACATAGGAATGTACAAATGTTCGTCAGCATTTTCGAGAACTAATTCACTAAGACCTTCTACCTCAGCACCAAAAAACAAAGCTGTTTTACCTTTTGACAAGTCAAAATTGATAAGGTCTGTTTGAGAATTGTGTGGACTTGTTGCTATTATTCGATAGCCTTTATTTTTTAAAGACTGTATGCAATCAAGCGTATTTTTTTTGTTCTTATCATAACGATAGACTGTTAGCCAGTTAGAAGCTCCCATTGCTACCTCTCTATCAGGTTTGAATTCGTTATAATTTTCTATGACATGAACATCTTGTATACCGAAACAATCGCAGGAACGTAGAACAGCACTTGCATTTAAGGGTTGATAGATATTTTCTAATACTATGGTAAGGTATGTTGTGCGTTTTTGAATAAGCTCTTTAAAGAGTGCTTTTCTCTCATCTGTTATGAATTTTAAAAAGTGATCAATCAGTGCTTCCATTAGTATAAAATGATATCTTCAAAACTATTTCCACGAAGAAAATCTGTTGTTTTCATTCGTTTTTTTCCCGATAGTTGCAATTCGTGAATATGAATAAATCCATCATTAGCAGCAACTTTCAACTCTTTGTTTTTGCTTATAACCACCTTTCCAATTTCCAAATTATGGTCGGCGTTTTCATAAGTTGATTTAAATAGTTTTAAGGTTTTATCTTTATTTACGCTAGTCCATGCTGTAGGGTATGGCGATAATCCTCTAATTTTATTGTGAATATCAATAGCACTTTCGGACCATATTATATTACAATCTGCTTTAAATATTTTGGGTGCGTGTGAGGCTGTTTCATCAATTTGAGGCATATTTGGTGCTTGATTATTTTCTATAGCGTTAATGGTCTTACATACCAATTCACTACCTATATACATTAGTTTGTCATGAATAATACCAGCTGTATCATCTTCAGCAATATTTATCTTTTCTTGAAAAATGATATTACCAGCATCAATATTTTTTTCGATGAAAAAGGTGCTAACACCCGTTTCTTTTTCACCATTGATAACTGCCCAATTAATAGGGGCTGCACCTCTATAATTCGGTAGTAATGATGCATGTAAATTGAAAGTGCCCTTAGACGGTATAGCCCATACTACTTCGGGTAACATTCTAAATGCTACAACTACAAATAGATCGGCCTTAAGGCTTTCTAAATCTGTAATAAATGAGTTGTTTTTAAGTTTCTCAGGTTGTAGAATTTTTAAACCTTGTTCCAAGGCATATGCTTTTACTGAAGATTGTTTAATTTTTTGACCTCTACCTGCAGGTCTGTCTGGAGCTGTTACTACACCGACTATATTAAATTGGTTTTCTACTAAACTCTTGAGTGATTCAGTAGCAAAATCGGGTGTGCCCATAAATACTATTCTCAGTTGTGAACTCATAGGTGACGAAATTACACTTTTTAGTAAATCCAATATAGCTTTTGTTCGTCATTCATAGCTATTTGTTCATTATCGCTGAGAAATTGCAGTACGCTAATCATTTTATCTTCTCTGTATTCGACAATTGTCATAATGATGTCATCTACATGCATTGGATTTTGACTAATTAAATTTTGAATGGCTAACATGATAGCCTCAAACTCTTGGTCATTAATATTTAACTTATTCCTTTCAAGACAGACATCACATTTGCCACATCTTTTATTGTCTTCCTCGCCAAAATAGTTTTGTAAAACATGACTTCTGCATTGGTATTGATTACTAGCATATTGTATGACTGAGGCTGCTTTAGCTTCTTCATTTGCTTTTCTAGTTTCTAATGTTTCTTTAGAAAGACTAATGCATTTAGAATCTACTCTTGTTTTTAGCATTAATAGTTTAGGGTTACTATTCTGAGGGACATAATCTAAAATATCCATTTGCTTTAGGTTAGTCAGAAAATCTTTGACTTCTTGAGTAGAAAGTTGAGCTCTTTTAGCAATAATATTTTCTTGAATTTTGGTGAAATTATCGAACAGAGAGCCGTAGGAACGTAATAGTATTTTGAGTAAAATATCGTATTGTTTATTGGCAATTTGGAATTGATACAATTCGGTATGGGTAACTTTGATAAATAATCGTGAGGGTTGATGAATGGCTTCGCTTAACTTGATATAATCTTCTTTTTCTAACAACTTAAGAGCATTGTAAGTTTGAAGTTGATTTAAATTATAACGTTCACAGAATTCGTTGATATGAAATACAAATTCTTGATGTTTACCGTCGCCAATGGCTATTCCTAGAAAGTTAGCGATTTGTTGATATACGTTTCTTACAATTTCTATCTCAGGATAGTGGTCATTTATTTGTTTTTTTAAGTTGTGAATGTCTAAATCGTTATATAACAATATTGAATATGCAAGTTTTCTATCTCTTCCTGCTCTACCAGCTTCTTGAAAATAGGCTTCTAAGGAGAAGGGTAGGTGGTTGTGGATAACTAATCGTACGTCATTTTTATCAATACCCATACCAAAGGCATTAGTAGCTACCATAACTCTCACATGGTTGAGTTGCCATTGTTTTTGCTTTGAAGCCCTTTCCAAAACATCTAGACCAGCATGATAATAGTGTGATGTAATTCCATATTCTGAAAGTAATAAATGAATTCGTTTGGTTTCTTTTCGAGTCCTACAATAAATTATAGATGTGCCTTTTACTCTATTTAGGATTTGAATTAGTTTGCTGTCTTTGTCATCTTGCTTGAGGACAACATAGGATAATTCATCTCTATAAAAACTTGTGCTGATAACATTTTCATTATCAAATTTTAATTTCTCTTGTATGTCTTTTACGACTAATGGAGTAGCAGTTGCAGTAAGGGCTATAATTGGGGCAGTTGTAATTTCACGTATTTCGGCAATCTTCAAATAAGATGGTCTAAAGTTATAACCCCATTCTGATATACAGTGTGCTTCGTCTACCGCTAATAAGTTAATATTCATCTTTTTAAGACGTTGTTGCACCATATCACTTTCTAGTCTTTCTGGTGATAAATACAAAAACTTATAGTTGCCGTAAATACAATTGTCTAAGGCAATGTCTAATTCTGAAAAACTCATTCCTGAAGTAATTGCTAATGCACGTATGTTTTTAGCTTTTAGAGCTGTTACTTGGTCATTCATAAGGGCAATAAGGGGAGAAATAACTACACAAATACCCTCCATCATAAGTGCAGGAACTTGAAAGCAAATAGACTTTCCTCCACCTGTAGGAAGAAGGGTTAAGGTATCTTTTGCGTCAAGAATTGAATGTATTGCATCTTCTTGTTTAATTCGAAAAGAATCGTAACCCCAATATTGTTTTAGAATTTCTTGTGGGCTCAACATCTTTACGAAGATATGAATTAGATTTCATTGATGATAAACCTTATTCGTTCTTTAACACTTGACTGAGGGAGCTCAACTAGATTGTAGTTTGCTTCTATATAGACTTGTTTTAAGGCTTCGAAAATTTGAATAGAATCTTTAAAACTTTCTAATCTTTCATCATCTACAGTATAGATGTCTTCCCAAGGTGTTGTGATAAAAACAGTAGGGTGATAGCGATGATTTTCGCAATCTATTTTGAAGTGGGTAGGTATTTCGTGCTGATTGGTTTTAAGATATGCTAGATTATCAAGCATACTTCTATCATAGAAATTCACACCAGATTTAGCATTTAAAAAATCTCTTTTTCTCTTTTTAAAAACGGTTTCTTCAAAATCAACATTTTTAAATGCTGTTTTGATATTCATTTCTTGAATGATTTCTCGTGATACTTCATCAAAACAGCTATATCCTTCATCTTTCAAAGCATCGATAATACTTGTCTTACCACTACTAGGCCCACCTGTAATAATTATTCTTTTTATCATAGAAATGTACTTATCAAGGCAATACTAGAACCTATGATGATGGCAATAGCTTTTCGACTATTAAAATGGTGTCCTTCGCTACTTTCAAATAATATAGTTGTAGAAATATGTAGGAACATTCCTATAACAATAGCCATTATCTCTCGATAATAATTAGAAATATTACTGATGTATTCACTGAAAAATGTGCCGAGTGGAGTTGTAATAGCGAATAGACTAATTAATAGGATAATCTTAGGCTTAGACATTTTACTTTCTATGAGCATATGAGTAAGCACAATTCCAACTGGTATTTTGTGCAAGGCTATGGCTGATAATAAAGAAGAATGCATATGAGAATGATGATGGGGGTTTCCTAGTGGCATACCTTCAATGAAAGAATGTACGCCAAGACCTATTAGCATACTCAATGGAACACTCCCGTGAATGTGCCCATGACCGTGTTCAACACCCTTAGAAAATTGCTCTAAAATGATTTGTAAAAAAAATCCAATGAGAATAAATAATCCAATAGTATGATTGTGTTCTCCTGCAAAAGTTTCAGGAATCAAATGGAGTACAGTAATAGAAAACAAGTAAGCACCACTGAATGAAATTAGTAGCTTGGTGTTATTTTGTGATATGTTTTTTATGTAGAAGGCAATGATTGAACCTACAAAAACAGACGATAATAAAATTATGTAATCGATAATTGTCATTTTTGAGCGAGTATTATAAGGCGTGGAGAATGAATAGCGTTAAAATCATTTAGTGAATAATCACCCCACAAATTTATAATTTTCAAACCAGATTTTTCAAACAAATCCATAAAATCAGATAATGTTAATGCTTGAACTTTTTCTTGGAAGTGAAATTGTTGATTATCAGTAAAGTAAATATCTTTTAGTAAAAAGCCGTTTTCATAACTTCTTTTAATGGTGAATTGGATATTATCGACGGTTTTTGATTCGCTTTTCACTAAGTCTCTAACCACTTTTTTGGCATTCATAAAGTCTAAAACAACTTTTCCACCTTTTTTAATATTGTCAGCCATAGCTTGAATTGCCTTGAAGTTATCCGATGACTCATCAAAATAGCCGAAGCTAGTAAAGATATTTAGTAGAAAATCAAACTCCTCTTTTTTATAAGTAGAGCGCATATCATGAACCTTAAAAGAAAGCTTGTCATTAGAAAATTGACTAGCGTAATCAATACTTTCTTTAGATAAATCTATGCCCTCAATGTCATAACCTTTTTTGTTTATAAATATGGCGTGACGACCTTTTCCACAGGCTACATCTATGAATTTATGATTTTTATCAGGTTTTAAATAGTCCAATAGATTGTTTAAGAAAAATTCTGCCTCATCATAATTTCTATTCTTATAAAGAAGATGGTAATAAGGCGTATTGAACCAAGTATCGAACCAATTTTTCATTCTTCAAATATAAATTTATTACTGTATTATTTGATTAAATTTGTCCGATGAAAAATAGTGTAGGAGAGAATTTTAATATGATTGCTAAAACGCAATTAGGCTTAGAAGAAATATTAGCTGATGAGCTTTTGAAATTAGGTGCTCAAGATGTTCAGGTTTTGAATAGAGCTGTTAGTTTTGTTGGTGATGTAGGCTTTATGTACAAAGCAAATCTAAACCTAAGGACAGCCATTCGAATTCTCAAACCTATTTACAAGTTCACAGCTCGTAGAGATGTTGATTTATATGAAGAAGCCAAAAAGCTAGATTGGTCAAAATACATTAGTGTCGATAACACTATTGCTGTCAATGCAGCTGTTCACTCTGATTTTTTTAATCATAGTCATTATGTGGCATTAAAAGTAAAAGACGCTATTGTGGACTACTTTAGGGATTTAACTAAGGGTAGAAGACCAGATGTTGATACTAAAAATCCAGATGTAAGAATTAATATTCACGTTTCTAACGATAAGTGCACAATTTCTTTAGATAGTTCAGGAGATTCATTGCATAAAAGAGGATACAGACACGCTACTAATGAGGCTCCAATTAGCGAAGTTTTAGCAGCGGGTTTAATCTTATTAAGCGATTGGGATAGGCAAAGTGATTTCTTAGACCCAATGTGTGGTTCTGGCACAATTCTTATTGAGGCCGCTATGATTGCATGTAATATTCCTCCCTCATTACATAGGAAGAAATTTGGTTTTATGAATTGGCTTGACTTTGATGCCGATTTATGGGCAAAGATTAAAGAAGTCTCTATTAATAAAGTGAGTGACTTTGAGGGAAGAATTATTGGGTGCGATAGAGCTTTTGCCTCTGTTAGGAAAGCTCAAGACAACGTTAAAGATGCTATGCTTGATGATATCATTGAAATAAAAAGAGCAAACTTTATCAGAAAGCCCGAGCCTATGCCAAATGGTGGAACGATTTTGTTTAATCCACCTTATGGTGAGCGTTTGAGTGCTGACACACTTGAATTATACTCACAAATAGGAGATACTTTTAAAAAGAATTATGCAGGTTGTTCGGCTTGGTTAATAACCTCCGATATGGAAGCTGTAAATCATATACACCTCAAGCACACTAGAAGAATTAAAATATTCAATGGTAAGCTAGAATGTCGATTCTTAAAATATCAGATGTATGAAGGCTCAAAAAAAATAAGCAAAAAAAAAGCGACTGATTAAGTCGCTTTTTTTTAATTCTGTTTTATCCTTAGAAGCCAATTAATTCTTTAGCTTTCTTGATGGATATTTGCTCATTGTTGTAGAAGGCAATAATATAAGAGCCTTCATAACCTTGCTTAACCACTTTATTTAATTTAAGCATAGCACCTTGAATACTGGTGTAAGTTCCGATAGTGTATTGGTGAATACCTTCTGAAATTTCGGTTTTCTCAACACCTTCTAAATCATTCAATTTACTTAGTTCAACAACGTCATTCTTACTGTAGATTCCTAATTGTACTTTGAAAATAACATCTCCATAAACAGCAGCATTTTCTTCTGTGTAAGATAAATTCATATAGTCTTTAGCTTCAACAATCTTACCTTCTTTGATAGCAACTACCTTAGAATTTTCATAACTCATGAAGTAAAGCTCGTTTCTACGTTCTAGTGCTTCTTCATAAGAGCCATATCCTTCAGTAAATACGTGTTTGAAACCATCTTTCCCTTCAAATACAACTAATTCGTCTAGATCATAAAAATCTAAATCTACTTCTTTAAGAACATCTAATTGAACTCGGAAAACAATATCTTCAAGAGGTGGTAAATCTTCTAACTTAGCAGAAGCTCTACGATTTCTTTCTCTATTCATTTCCTCGTTAGTGACTGTTCTTAAGTCTCCTTGTGCATCTTCAACAACTAAAACATTATTGTATCCACTATTGAGTAATTGTTTTTGTTTCTGTCTTGCTTTTAGAACATCGGTAAATTCGCCAGTGTAGTAAACCGTGTAGTTATTTTCCAAGGTACTTTTGAGATTTATGATACTCATCAGTCTATTTATTTCTGCAGCTTCAATACCCTCAGCATATTTTGCAATTTGCAGTTTGTATATAACTTCAGAACTTAAATCAACGTATTGAGCAGGTGTAATAGCCTCTTCAAACTCTTTTTGTTGATTATATATTTGTTGGAATAATCTTGGTTTGTAGATATCTACCATCAAGGTATCACCTTGCACATTAACTACTTTTTTAGTGAGTTTGATGAATTTATCGCTAGGGTATGTGTCTTCAAAGTAGGTGTTAGCATCTTTTCTAGATGCTGAATTGATGTATGCTAAATAAATAGCTTCACTCATTTTATCGGTTAATTGAATGCCATTAGCATTAACAACAGCACCTTTTGGTGTGTTAGCCTCTTTATCTAAATAATCTGGCACATTATCGTTATCCGTATCTATTGGACAGCCTTGAGCATCTACTTCTACACCTTTTGGTGTGCCTATACAGAAATCATCAATATCAACAACACCATCTTTATCTTCGTCTTCTCTGTCTAGTGCATCAAAATCTACAGCGATGTAATCGTCGTGAATCTCTGGAACATATTTTTCCTCGCAGTTGTAACAGTGTAAATCATAGACTACATGCGCGGAATTGACAAAATATTTGTCAGATGAACCATCTAAAATATTATCGATATCAACCTTTAATTTATCTATAACTTCTTTTTTTAATATTCTGTAATTCTCAATATCATCATTCATAACTTAAATCACCTTCATCAGTTTAATTATTGTCTTTCTGTTAAAACCTTATCTAATTCATCATATTTTATATTATTTAACCCATCTTCTAAACTTTGTATCTTTTTTTTTTATTAACTTCTGCATTCCACTGTTTATTTTAATCCATTCCTTCCTACTTTCAATCAGTAATTCAATTTGTGTAGGTAGTAGGATATAAGATACGGCGTGGCCACTGATTATCGGAGTTTTTTTTATCACTATCAACCATTGCCAGTTTTTAATCAATGTTGTTGTGTTTTAGAAATTTTTGATAAATTCCTTTATAACTTTCTTTTTCTTTCTCATCCATATAATCTGAATGAGACTCTCTAAACTTTTTAATAATTTTCCCCAAATAGTACTTACTTCCCTCTTCTTTCT
>CAXFLH010000020.1:0-16185 GCA_964003875.1 uncultured Flavobacteriales bacterium
TTTCGTTTAGCCATATTTAAAATGTTGTAATGCACCCAAAAGTCTCTTTTTTAATAGCCGTTCATAAATAAATTTAAATAAAGGTGGTACAGTTTTTTTGGTTCGAGTAAATGCATAAATAATGTTTATTTATTGTTTATGACTATTTTTAATTTTATGTGTTTTCTTTAAATTATAAATATTTAGCGGGCCTGATAGAAAATTTTTATGTTATTTTTACATATCAAGATATGGTGAATGTCCTTAGTTAAAAAAATTGTTGGTCAGTCTGCGGTGTATTTTTTGGGTACTGTTATTTCTGTAATCGTTGGTTTTTTCTTTAAAGTATACTTATCTAGAGTTTTAGGTGCTGATGCTTTAGGAATATATAGTCTAGGTATAACAACGATTGGTGTGTTGGGAATATTTTTGAGTTTTGGATATGGTAATGGGCTTATTCGTTTCGTTTCAAAGTACAAAGCTACTCAAAACTATAACACCCTTATTTCCTACCTTACTAATACCTCAATAATTAATTTGTGTGTTGTTCTACCTATATCTTTTTTATTTTATTTTTTTCCAGAAATTATTGCAGACAACATATTAAAAACACCCACACTTAAGGAGTATATTCCTTTGTTTGGGTTTATGATGTTTATAAATAGTTTTTTGATTTTAGCAGAACAAACTATTCGTGGTCTTCAAGAGGTGAAAAAAAGTACTATAATTAACACTTTTCTTAGATTACCTTTTAAAATTGGTTTGGTTGTTCTCTTTTTTAATTGGGGTTGGCAATTAGAGGGTTATATTATTGCTGAAGTTTTAGGCTCGGTACTAGCTTTTATTTTTCTAATAATTCTAATTAAACGATTATTGCCTCGTCTTACGGATTTTAAAAGAGCTAATTTTAATAAAGAAGAAAAAAAATATAGTCTAAATCTTCTTATAACTAATAGTGTTTTAGCTCTAGGAAGACACGGAGATAAAATTGTGTTGGTTTATTTTTTGAGCACCTTTGAGTTGGGTATATATTCGGTGACTTTGACTATTGCTGCTTTTATACCATTAGTACTAACATCTGTTAATTCTATTTTTTCCCCTATTATATCTCAGCTTCACTCACAAAACAAGCTAAAGGATTTAGAACATTACTTTCAATTAAGTGGAAGGTATATTTTCTTATTAAGCTTTCCTTTAATGGTCTTTATTTTTCTTTTTTCAAAACCTATTATGTCCTTGTTTGGTAACGATTTTATTCAGGGTAGTGTTCTATTATCATTAATAGTAATTGGTCAGCTTATTAATGTTTCTATGGGGTCTGTAGGTTTAATGCTTCAAATGACAGGTTTAGAAAAACCTATGAGAGATATTTCAATCGTCACTTCATTGATTTCATTTTTATTATACTTTTTGTTAATAAGCAAATGGGGGTTAGTTGGTTTAGGTGTAGTTTATATATTTAATATTTTATTACAAAATATTGCTTGTACTTATGTTTTGAACAAAAACTTAAATATACATCTCTTTCATACTGAATATATCAAGCTAATTATCTTGTTTTGTGGTTTATGTCTACCTTGTTATTTTATTATTGAAGTAATTAACTTTAGTCCTAATCCTTTGTTTTTAGGAAGTGTATTATTAATAATTTATGTGGTATTTTTCTTTTTATGGTTTCTGTTCTTTTCTAAAAAAGATCTTCCTCAAATTTTAAATACTATAAATTTTAAACGTTAAATAGTGAGCTCTTTTTACAATAAAATAAAAGTCTTTTTAGGTATTAAGGAAAAAGAAACAAACCCTATTTTATCTCTTTTTTTAGAGAAAAAATGTGTGTTTTTTCATATCCCTAAAACCGCTGGAATTTCTATTTCAAACGCTCTATTTGGAGATGTAAAATGGGGTCATCGGAGTGTTAATTTTTACAAATCACATTATGGGGAAAAAGTTTTTAATTCTTTGTATAAGTTTTGTTTTGTAAGAAATCCTTATGATAGACTCTTTTCAGCATATACCTTTTTAAAGAAAGGCGGTATCAATAATCAAGACTTAGAATTTTCTAATTCATACTTACAAGAATTTGCAAATTTTGATGAATTTGTTTTAAAAGGTTTGGAAAAAGAAGAAATTATGAATTGGGTTCATTTCAAACCTCAATATACTTTTGTTTGTGATGGAAACGATAATATTGTTATGGACTTTGTTGGTAAAATGGAAAATTTAAACGCTGATTTTAATACCGTTTGTAAACATTTGAATATTGAGTCAGAATTACAAAAACTTAATATGAGCGCAGCGAAAAAAAATGACTTTTCTGAAGAAGTAAAAACAATGATAAGATTAAAATATCAAAAAGACTTTAATCTTTTTTATCCTCATTTATAGATTTCCTAAGTAACTTGTCTACACCTAGCCAAATAAGTATTAAAGGCCAATACACTCTAATGAGTTCTGCTAAAGAAACCTCTATTAAGTTGAGGTTATTCAATAAGAATATCAGTCCTAAAGCGATAAATAATATTCCTATACTTTTTCCTTTAAACATCTGATTTTATTTTAAGGGTTAGAACTTGCTGGTAATATTCCTTTTTTGAACAAGCCTTGTTTAGTTTTATTTTTTTTGCTTTGTTTACTAATATCACAACCTACTGAAGTAGATTTAGATTGTGAACCACAAGCTGATAAAAATACTATTAACAATATAAAATGAAAAGCTCTTCTCATGTTAAGCAAAGTAAATACATTTAATTTATATTTTCGTTGAATGGGTAGAAAAAAGAAAAATAGAAATATTGAAAAATCCACATTAAAATCTCTTATCACATCTATTCTTCGTCAAAACCCTAGAAAAGCTTTTAATTATAAACAGCTTTCAAAACAAATAGGTGTAGGAGATGAAAATACCAAACGCTTAATTCAAATTGTTCTTGAGGATATGGAACAACATAATTTAGTTGTTTCTGTTTCTAGAGGTAAGTATAAATTAAAAAGTAAATCAACAATTGTTGATGGTATAATAGATATAAATAGTGCAGGAAATGCTTATGTTAATTGTACAGATCTTGATGATGATATTTTTATACACAGAAAATATATTCCAAATGTTGTTAGTGGTGATAAAGTAAAAGTTTCTGTTTTTCCTTCTTTTAAAAAGAGTAAAAAAGAAGGTGAAATTATTGAAGTCATTGAACATAATACCGAACAATTTGTTGGTGTTGTTGAACTCGCTACAAATCATGCTTTTGTACTTCTTTCAAACCCAAAAATACATTTCGATATTTTTCTACCTGCCAAAGAAATTAAAACTATTAAAAATGGCCAATTAGTTGTAGTGAATGTTGTTGACTGGGGTGATAAAAAAACTAATCCAACGGCTGAATTAAAAGAAATATTAGGTTATCCAGGAGAACATCAAGCAGAAATTCATTCAATTTTAGCTGAATATAATTTCAATAATAAATTCGATAAGCATATAGAAAATGCTGCAAAAAATATTCCTTCAAAAATTACATCTGATGAAATTAAAAAAAGACGTGATTTTAGAAATATTACAACTTTTACTATTGATCCTTATGATGCTAAAGATTTTGATGATGCACTATCCATTCAACAACTAGAAAATGGAAATTGGGAAGTTGGAATTCATATAGCAGACGTTTCTCATTACATCCATGAAAATGATAGTATAGATAAAGAAGCACAAGAAAGAGCAACCTCTGTTTATTTAGTTGATAGAGTAATTCCTATGTTACCAGAGGTATTATCAAACAATTTATGTTCGTTAAGACCTCATGAAGAAAAATTATGTTTTTCAGCTATTTTTGAACTTAATGAAACGGCTAAAGTATATAATGAATGGTTTGGAAGAACTGTCATTTTATCTAATCATCGTTTTACCTATGAAGATGCTCAAGATATTATAATTAATAAAAAAGGTAAATATGTTGAAGAACTTTTAAAATTGGATTCTCTAGCTAAAATATTAAGAAATAAAAGAATAAAAGATGGTGCTATTTCATTTGAAAGGTTAGAAACAAAATTCAAAATTGATGAAGAAGGTAATCCTATTTCTATTTATTTTAAAGAAAGTAAAGATGCTCATAAATTAATAGAAGAATTTATGCTTTTGGCAAATAGAAAAGTAGCTGAATATATTGGAAAACAATCTTTAACTTTTGTTTATAGAATTCATGATAGTCCAGATCCTGATAAATTAGATGTATTAAGTATATTCTTAAAGAAGTTTGGTTATAACTTACAAACTGAAAATAAAAAGACAATTGCTCAATCCATGAATAAAGTACTAAAAGATATTCAAGGAAGTCAGGAAGCAAATATGATAGAAACTTTGTCTATAAGAACTATGGCAAAAGCGGTATATACTACAGAAAATATAGGCCACTATGGGTTAGGATTTAATCACTACACCCATTTTACCTCACCTATACGACGTTATCCTGATGTTATGGTACATCGACTTCTACAGCATTATTTAGATGGCGGTAAAAGCTTTAATAGAACTAAAATAGAACAACTATGTAAACATTCTTCTGAAATGGAGATTATAGCTTCTAAAGCTGAAAGAGATTCTATAAAATATATGCAAACCAAATACATATCGCAATTTGTTGGTCATACGTTTGATGGAATAATATCTGGAGTTACTGATTTTGGAATTTTTGTGGAAGTTAAAAATACCGCTTGCGAAGGCCTGATAAGACTAAAAAACATACCAGGAGATTTCTACATATACGACGAAAAAAATTATTGTGTGTACGGAAGTCAAACCAAAAGAACACTTACTTTAGGAGCTTCATTAAAAGTAAAAATTAGAAAAGTAGATATTGAAAAAAGAGAAATTGATATGGTTATAATAAATATATAATATTTTTAATTATTAGTAATAATATGTATTTATATATAGGCTGTTAATTAAGTTGATAATTATTTTTAATAAAACTATTTAATCTTAGTTATTAATGGATACTAACAATCAATTAACTTCTTTATGATTTTTAATTATAAGATAATCAAGAGTTTATATTTTTATTAACATTATATATTAAGAATATTAAAGTTTAACTAACAATTTAATTTTAAAAAAAAAAGAGCTTTAAAAAATGTATTTTATGTTAATAGCATCTTAAAATTTTGTCCGTTAAAATTGAGTTAAAAATTAGTAGAAATGCTAAAAAAAATGAAAGTAAAACAGATATTAAAAAGTCAACTAAAATTTATTAAAGTTTTTAACTGTAATTAACAAAAAATGAGTTTTGTTTGTTAATAAGCTTTATGATATACTATTATAATTATTAACCCTTATAAACAATACTATCAAATGAGTAAAAAAATAGGCATAGCATGTGATCATGCAGGTTTTGACTACAAAGAGAGCGTAATATCACATTTAAAAAGTAAAGGTTATACTGTAACAGATTACGGTTGTTTTAGTTCAGATAGTGTAGACTATCCTGATTTTGCTCATCAATTAGCCCAATCTATTGAAGATGGATCCAATGAATTAGGAATTCAATTTTGTGGCAGTGGTAACGGAATAAATATGAGTGCTAATAAACATCAAGCTATTCGTTCAGCATTATGTTGGAAAGTTGAAATTGCCGAGTTAGCACGATTACATAACGATGCTAATGTATGCACTATGCCAGCACGTTTTATCAGTTTAGAAAAAGCACTTTCAATAATAGATGTTTTTTTAAATACAGATTTTGAAGGAGGAAGACACCAAAGAAGAGTTGATAAAATAAGTTGTTAAATAAGTACCATGAAAAAAATATTACTACTATTATTTCCTATAGGATTATTTGCTCAAGTAAGCACTTGGTCAGAGACTTCACCTAAGCTCAAATATGCTAATACTATAGTTGTTGAAGACTTACAAAAACACATAAGTGTTTTAGCTGGAGATTCTTTGCAAGGAAGAGAAACAGGTCAGCCAGGTCAGAAAATGGCGGCAAATTATATTGCCAACTTTTTTAAAGAAATAGGCATACCACCCTATAAAAACAACTCTTATTTTCAAAAATTTAAAGTAAAAACAGTTAAACGTTATGGTAAATGGAAGTGGGATAAAAATGGTGTTCTAGAAAAGATGCTTAATAATAATTATATCAGAGGAGAAAATATTATTGGTTTTATTGAAGGAAGTGATTTAAAAGATGAACTAGTAGTAATTACAGCACATTATGATCATTTAGGCACAAAAGACTCTTTGATTTATAATGGTGCAGATGATAATGGTTCGGGTACTGTAGCTATTATGGAAATAGCAGAAGCTTTTATGTTAGCAAAAAAAGAAGGTAAAGGTCCAAGACGAAGTATACTTATTATGCCAGTTTCTGCTGAAGAAAAAGGTTTGTTAGGGTCTAAATATTATGCTGAAAACCCTATATATCCTTTAGAAAATACCATAGCAAATTTAAACGTAGATATGATAGGTAGAATAGATAACTATCACGATAATCCAAATTATATTTATCTAATAGGTTCAGATAGATTAAGCACAGAACTTCATGATATTAGCGAAGAGGTAAATGATAAATACATTAATCTAGAATTGGATTATAAATATAACGATGAAGATGATCCTAATAGATATTATTACCGTTCAGACCATTACAATTTTGCAAAGAATAATATTCCTGTAATATTTTATTTTAATGGTGTACACGCTGACTATCACAAACCATCAGATACTATTGATAAAATACACTTTCCAAAAGTTGAAAAAATAAGTAGATATATTTTCCTAACAGCTTGGGAACTGGCCAATAGAGAAGAAAGACCAAAGTTAAATATTCATTAATTAAGAATTAAAATAGAACGGCTGTTATTAAATTCAGAAATATAACAACCTCTATTAAGAAAAGATAAATTTACGCTAGATTTATTATTAGCAGAAAAAACACGCTTTCCATCTAAAGAATGAATATTTATATCACCTTTAAAAGGTAAAGTTAATATATTATTAAACATATTAAAAGTTGGTTTATTAGCTTGATTAAGAACGTTTATATTTGATATATCAGTCCAATACATTAAACCTCCTTCTGTCCCAATCCAATAACCTAATTCATCTTTTTCTATACACAAAACATAGTCATTAATTAAACCACTGTTTTCAGCATTGAAGGTATTTGTATTTTGAATACCAAACTCATAACTAAAAGAGAAAAAGCCACCACCACTACTACCAATGTAAAATAAGTCATCATCTTTGTATATAGTATTTAAACTGTTGCTAGGCCAATCATTAAAAAAACCGGTATTAAAAACTAAGAAATTCCCGTTCAATAAATGTGATATTAAACCACCATAAGGAGCAGTTATCCATATATTTTCTTCATCAACGACTATATCAGTAGATGTATTATCTATTAATCCATTATTAGCATTATACCAACTAATAGAGTCATTATATAAATAACCCAAACCACCATTAACAGTACCAATACATAAAGAGTCGCCCTTAAAAGTCAAGCAACGTACATTTATAAAATTTGGCTCTAAAGAGGATGAATCAAGTACAATTGAAATATCATCATTACTCATTTTAAACAAACCATCAATAGTGCCAACATAAGCCGTGTTGTCATCATCAAAAACTACCTCATTAACATGACTTGTAATAATACTATTTTGTGAGGTAATAGTTTCCCACGAAATTCCATCATAAATAGCTATACCACTTAAAGTGCAAACATAAATATTTCCCTCTTTATCTATTGAAATAGAGTTTACTAAAGGGTGAGGAATAACATCGGTATAATCTACCCAAGAGGTATTATCGTAGGTATATAAACCCCAGTTTGTACCTATCCATTTCACTTCATTAACAATTAGAATATCATTGATTTGATTATCTAATAGAATAGTGTTTTCCGTAGTAAAACTTTGCCAACTACCTTGTGCAAAAAGAGCCCCTAAGGGCCCTAATTGAATAACTATCCATATGAGAATTGTTTTATTGAAGGACAATCTTTTCAAATGTTTTCTGATTATTTATATTAAAACTTATGGTGTAAATGCCTTTTGGTAGCATTGACCAATCAAAAGATTTATCTAGTTTGGTCAATTTTCCTAAGTTTTCATAATATACCGATTGACCTATAGAGTTGTTTAACGTCAAACCGACATTACTTTCAGTTTCTAGACTTAGGTTTATAGCAACAAGCCCCTCAGTCGGGTTAGGATATACACTCATATCTACAAGAACCTCATCTATAGAGCTACAATCTTCTACTGTTATAGGAAAAACAACAGGCTCACACTCAATAGGCTCGCCAGAAATCACCCAATTATATAAGTAGTAGTAGTAAGTTGTATAATCATCACCACCACTATCATCCACTCCTTGTCCATAATAAACAGCCTTATTAATAGAAACCTTTCCATCTAATACATAAGGGTATGACAAACCACCATTAGTGCCCGTTCTTTTTAGCTGTGGGTTTTCTCCACCAACACTATTTACGTTTACTTCAGCATCTGTGCCAATTTGATAATTTGTTCCAGCGGGAACCTCAAAATTTAATTCTACTACTTGAGGTTCATCAGCACAAAAACCGATAAATTCAGTGTGTTCAGCGATAACCTCACCAACCTCATTCATTAAAATAAACTTTCTTTCAGCGGGTTCTTCTGTGTAAACACTTACACTTTCTAAAGTAAACGAGTTCAAAGCATCAAAAGAAAGGAAACCAATAGCATTTGAACCCCCACTATAATTTGATTCTCCCTCATGTTGCTCAGGACCTACATTATTATCTAAAAAACTACTAGTGACATAATAGTTAACACTTTCGTTTAATACAGGAGTGGTGAAGCTAAGACCTGAACCCACAACATTCATGCCTTCATCGTACCAAGTAACATCATATTCTGATTCTACTGTCAACTCAGCGATTTCATTTTTACAAACAGTTACTGGTTCTAAGCTAGGATTACTGATAGTAGAAATAACAATATTTTTTGTGGTAGGACAGCTAAAATCATCACTAGTAACCGTTACCGAATACGA
Source organism: uncultured Flavobacteriales bacterium (assembly GCA_964003875.1). Taxonomy (GTDB): domain Bacteria; phylum Bacteroidota; class Bacteroidia; order Flavobacteriales; family UBA7312; genus UBA8444. Next base: position 9,017 of record CAXFLH010000020.1, read on the forward strand.
TCCAGCTTGGTTAATTTCAATAGACTCAGAAGTACTTCCGTCTGACCATAACAAAGTTGTGTTGTCAGGAGCATCAACAGAAAGAAAGATGCTTTCTCCTTCACAAACTAAGCTTGCGGCAGAGCTCACAATTTCAGGAACATTAGGAACGCCAGTTTGTTGTGTTAAGGTTACTGGAAACCACGTATAGTTATTATCTAGCCTTTCTTCAACCATGACCTGAGGAACCTCCAAAACAACAGCATAGTCTCCATTACACGTTCCTAGCGGGATATTTAAAAACATACCATCTAAATATGAGCCGTATGTATCATTATAGCCTACAGAAATTCCTTGTGAAACAGGACTACAATTATAACCACCTCCACCAAGACCATAGTTTGGAAAATCTTCTTGTGAAAGTAAAATACCTTCGTTATAAACAGATTCGTCATCACGACACCCAGCGTCTTCACTACTACAGTTTCCTAAATCCATTACACAAAAACCAACTTTAGCTCCTTCACCAACCATTTCCCACTCTAATGGGTTTTCCATGTTGTTTGGGTCCGGAATACGAAGCGACATAATTGTCCACTCATCAAAATGCATGTGCCCGTGGGTAGGGTGATACTCCATAGTACCAACCATAACCTCATAAAAGTCCATACTTCCATCAGATTTCTTTTGATAAATTCTCTGCCAAGAAATATGTTTTGGCGAGCTACCATCTGGGCAATAAGTTGATTCGTCCCAATCAGGATCATAAACAGTGAAAGTATCAGCAACACCACTATCATAACAAATCATCCACCTGTATCCAAATTGATCAGCACCTCTTAAGTTTAATGGACCTGATCCAATATTCGGTGTTCTTGCACCGACTCTTATCCTACCCATAGCCTCAACATCTGGGGTTATTTCAAACCAGTTGTCAGGATAGTTAATTTCACCACTTTGTAAACCTTCACCAGGAGGAAACTCTTCATAGTCACCTACGCCCCACTGCCAAGAAACGGTAATATCAGGTAATAAATCACAAGCTATTTCATCGGAGTCTTTACACTCACAACCAATAGAGTTTTCAGTTGTACATTGAGCACTAGAAAAACTAAGACCAACAAAAAAAGCAAATAATAAGGTATAGAACTTGTTCATAGTCGAATAGTTAAGTTATGTAATATAAGGGTACAAAAATACTAAAAATAAGAGCCAATAGAAAATTCAGCTTTAATTCTCTTGAGCACCTTGGCTTATCCAGGTTAAAATTGTTTGAATTTCAAACGGGGTTAAAGCGTTATTGCCCGGTGGCATAATGTATTCAACATTGTCATCAGCAACTAAACGATATAAATAACTTTCTTCAGGTTGTAAAACATTAATAAAGGCAACGCCCCCATCATTTTTACTAACACCATTTATAATGTTATTATATGCCACTTCAACAGGAGCAAGAATAATTTGTCCACCATCTGAACTATGGCAAGGCATGCAGCGGCTTTCAAAAATAGGAGTGTAGATGTCATTACGAAAACTAACCATAGGGACATCTGCGTCAATATTTATTAAACTATAATAGTACTTGTAGCTCCTTACATAGTTGCCGCTTATCAGTGTAGTTTCTAAAACCAACAACGAATCTTCTTTTAAAACCACCCTTTGTTTCAAAGTGTCCTGATTATTATATAAAAACAATGAGTCTGAAATAAACTCAAACTGTCCATTAGTGACCCCAATAAATACACTGTCTTTGCTTTCTTCTAAAAAAGTAAGGGTATAACCTTGTGTTTCATAAAACAAACTTAAAGTATCAGGTGACGATATACCATAAGGTGTTATTTGCTGATTTAGAACAGTAGTGTCTAACAACAATGTGTATATCAAAGAATCTTTTTTCCAATACTCTGTAGGGTATACATAGGGCTCAATATCAATCAAACGGTCTTTGCTACAAGAAGCCAAAACACCCACTGTTAACAAAAGAACCAACCCCACCTCTCTTATGTTTTTTACACTTAAAACCACCATACTCTACGAATATTAAAACCCAATACAAACTCATTAGGACTCTGATAAAAATCATAAGGCTCAAGAGTGTAAATATTAGCTTCTCTTAAATAATAACTATTACTCATAAAAACCTGAAAAACATGTCCTGCTGTACCAAATTCAAACCCCAAAGAAAAAGGGTTGTCAAGTGCTGACTCGGACCTATTGTTAAGTTTGTGAGCGTATTCAAACAATATAGCACTACCAAACGAATATTGAAAACGACCACTAAACGGAAGAACAAATGTAAAATGGTCTTCTTCTAAGCCCAAAACTAGATTTTTATACACCATCGTTGGAGTTAGTTGTAGTGACAGTTTGTCGCTAAATTTTCTAGAAAGGATAAGCTCTGTCGTGTAGCTTATACGATGAGAAAACTTATTTTCAAAAGGGGTTATACTATCAGAGAAAAAAGCATTAGGGCCATAATCGTTAAATGGCTCGGTGTTTATTCCTGTGTTGTTAAAAATAGCAATACTCAAAGGAGAGCTGTTGTCGGCGGTTTGTCTTAGTAAGACGTATTTACCCTCAACATCAATGGTTTTGCCAATTTTGGTTCTTCCCACCCCAACGTACAGCCTGTCGTTTAATTTGTAAGACAAGGAAAAACGAATATTTGCGGGACTATCAAAACCTAAAAAGTCTTTATACACCCTATCATCTAGACCAATTTTACCAAAACGATGCATGATGGTAAAGTCAAATCCCTCTGGTATAACAGCGGTTTGAGCGTTTATAAGCTGTTTATTTTTAAAAGCATTAACATACTCCTTTTCTTGTGCTTCGGCTTCCAAACACAACAACAATAAAACAAGAACAATAATTTTTTTCATCTACTTTACACTTAAGGTTCTTATATAATTTATTAGCTGCCAGCGCTTTTCTTCATTCAAAGAGTGTTTGTATGGCACCATCATTCCTTTACCGTTTGATAGCTTCCAAAACAATTCTCCGTCAGTTTGTTTTTGTAGGTCGGCAGACGAAAAATCCTTAGGCTTGGGCTTAAGATTGGCAGCAGCAGGCCCATCGCCTTTTCCGTTTTTACCATGACAAGTCCAACATAGCTTAGAGTATAATGCTTGACCCTTTTGTGCCGCTATTTTATTACCAGTATACGGGTTGTTAATCCCTTTTACCGACTCTGGAGCTCGCCACGAATCTTGAGCAAAAGAGCTCAATCCAAACAACACAAATGAAAGCACAAGGAATAATCGCATTAGACTAATTGGTTAAGGTACAAAAATACGACCTTTTGTTATAAGTCGAATTTTATGCCTTGAGCAAGTGGTAGCTCATCAGAATAATTAATGGTATTGGTCTGACGTCGCATGTATATTTTCCAAGCATCAGAGCCTGATTCTCTACCGCCACCCGTTTCTTTTTCACCACCAAAAGCACCACCTATTTCAGCGCCTGAAGTACCAATATTTACATTAGCAATACCACAATCAGAGCCAGAAGAAGCTAAAAACTTTTCAGCATCTTTAAGGTTAGAAGTCATGATAGCAGAGGATAAACCTTGTGGTACATCGTTTTGTATTTCAATAGCATTTTCCAAATCGCCAGAATACTTAATTAAGTATAGTATTGGAGCAAAAGTTTCGTGTTGAACGATAGCAAAATCGTTCTTTGCTTCAGCAATTGCAGGCTTTACATAACAACCGCTTTCGTAACCAGGCCCTTCTAGCACACCACCATCAACCAAGACCTTACCACCCTCTTCAACAACTTTGGTTAGCGCATCTTGATACATTCCCACGGCCTCTTTGTCAATTAATGGCCCAACGTGGTTATTTTCGTCTAAAGGGTTTCCAATTTTAATTTGTTGGTATGCACTAACAATAGAGTTTTTAACGGTATCATAAACGGATTCATGAATAATTAAACGCCTTGTTGAGGTGCATCGTTGCCCACACGTTCCAACTGCGCCGAACACAGCACCAGGAACAACTATCTTTAGGTCAGCAGTTGGTGTGATTATGATAGCGTTGTTTCCACCAAGCTCTAGCAACGACTTACCGAAGCGACTCGCAACCGTTGCCCCTACTATCTGCCCCATTCTTGATGAGCCTGTTGCAGAGATTAATGGCATCCGCTTGTCGTTAGTCATCATTTCACCAACCTCGTAGTTACCAGTCACGATACAAGAAATACCTTCTTCTAAATCGTTATCTTTTAAGACTTCAGCAATTAGGTTTTGACAAGCTACCGAGCATAGTGGTGTTTTTTCAGAACCCTTCCACACACAAGTGTCACCTGATATCCAGGCCAAAGCAGTGTTCCAACACCACACAGCTACTGGAAAATTGAAGGCAGAAATAATGCCCACCACCCCTAATGGGTGATATTGTTCGTACATTCTATGTCCGGGACGTTCAGAATGCATAGTCAAACCGTGTAACTGTCTTGACAGACCAACCGCAAAGTCACAAATGTCAATCATTTCCTGAACCTCACCCAAACCTTCTTGATAAGACTTACCCATTTCATAAGAAACCAACTTTCCTAAAGCTTCTTTGTGTGTTCTTAGTTTTTCTCCGAATTGACGAACCATTTCACCGCGTTTTGGGGCAGGTACTGTTCTCCAGCTTTTGAACGCAGACGTAGCCGCCGACATAACCTTTTCATAATCCTCTTTGGTGCTACACTTTATTTTTCCAATTAATTTTCCATCAACTGGAGAATACGACTCTAAAAGCTCCCCACTAGAAAAACAATCGCTACCAGTAGAGCTACCATTGTTTATTTCTTCTAAGCCCAATTCTTTTAAGGCCTCTTGTATTCCAAACGTATCGTTCATTATTTTTTGTCTTTTAAGTTAGTTATGATAGTAATTTAAAAATATCGTTTCCATTGGCATACAACACCAACCCTAATAACAATATTACGCCTAGGGTTTGGGCATATTCCATTACTTTTTCATTAGGCTTTCTTCTAGTAACCACTTCATATAATAAAAACATAACGTGACCACCATCTAAAGCAGGAATTGGCAATAAGTTTAATACTGCTAACATAATTGAAAGAAAAGCGGTTAAGCTCCAAAAACGTTGCCAATCCCAAACAGGGGGAAAAATGCTGCCAATAGAAATGAAACCACCTACAGATTCAGGTGATTTTTTAATGAGCTTAAACTGCTTAAGATAATTGGCAATTTCTGATTGTGTTTTTTTAAGAGCTGCCGGCAAAACGTTTAGTGCGTTGTATTGTTCACTTTCTAATTCATACAAACTAGAAAAAGGTTGTAATTGCACACCCATAACACCTTCTTCCAAGAATATGCCAAACACTTTTTCTTGTCCGTTTCTGTCTACCACAACAGTTGCTGAATCTCCCTTTAGCGATGGTGTGTAAGCAATGACATCGCCAGCAAAACCCATAGGTTTATCGTTAATTTTAATTATTCTATCACCAACTTGAGCGCCTGCTTTTTCTATCACAGAACCCTCGCTAAAACCTCCAATAACAAAAGGTATATTTGGTGAGAACAGTGGTGTTTTTGCCAAAACAGCATTTTTAACTCCTTCTGTAAACGGTACATCTAATCGTTTACCATTTCTTACAACGGTGATTATTTTAGCATCATCTAAAATCAGCTTTTGTATCATTTCTGAGTGCAGACTTCCGTTTTCTCTAGCAAAACGCTCTACTTTGCTTCCGTCGATGGAATATATTATGTCGCCGTCTTGAAAGCCTGCAGCTAAAGCTAGAGAATCACAGTGTATTCCGTAAGTTGCTTTTTCACTAGACAAATATTTTTCACCCCAGATTACCAAACTAAAAGAATAGATAACGAAAGCCAGAATAACATTTACAGTAACACCCCCCAACATTATGATGAGTCGCTGCCAAGCGGGTTTTGATCGAAACTCCCAAGGCTGAGGAGGTTTTTTCATCTGCTCTTTATCCATAGACTCGTCTATCATACCAGATATCTTAACGTATCCCCCAAGTGGCAGCCAACCCACACCATATTCAGTATCGCCTACCTTCTTTTTGAAAATAGAGAACCAAGGGTCAAAAAACAGATAAAATTTTTCTACTCGGGTTTTAAATAATTTAGCTGGAATATAGTGTCCAAGTTCGTGTAAGATGACCAATATTGACAAGCTTAAGAGAAGTTGCCCTGCTTTAATTACTATTTCTTCCATTTATTTAAATTAGTGCGTTAGCTAAAACCCTTCCTTCTTCGTCTGACGACACAAAGTCATCATATGTGGGATTTGCCACAAAAGTACTCTTTTCCATGCAATCGGCAATCACATCAGACATTTCTAAAAAACTTATTTTTTCTTTTAAAAAAGCATCTACAACAACCTCGTTAGCGGCATTTAATATACAAGCCATATTACCACCTTTGTTCATCGCCTTGTAAGCTAATGCTAAATTTTTGAAAGTGTCTGTATCAGCCTTTTCAAATGTTAAACTTGGGTAGTCCATGAAGTCGAAACGGGGAAAATCAGAAACAATCCTATGTGGGTAAGCTAAAGCATACTGTATAGGCAGCTTCATGTCTGGCAAACCCATTTGAGCTTTCATAGAGCCGTCTGTAAACTGCACAATAGAGTGTATTATGGATTGCGGGTGTACAATAACGTCTATTTGTTCGCTTTTTAAATCAAATAGCCATTTTGCTTCTATTACCTCAAGCCCCTTATTCATCATGCTCGCCGAGTCAATTGTAATTTTAGCCCCCATATCCCAATTAGGGTGTTTTAACGCTTGTTCTTTTGTAACATTTAATAGGCGGTCTTTTGTCCACCCTCTGAATGGACCACCTGAAGCGGTTAGATATATTTTTTCAATAGGATTGTGGAATTCTCCTACCAAACACTGAAAAATGGCCGAGTGTTCGGAGTCAACAGGATAAATACTTACACCGTGTTTTTTTGCTAAGCTTGTAATTAATGTGCCTGCCACCACCAAAGTTTCTTTGTTGGCAAGAGCAATGTTTTTTTTGGCTTTTATGGCATTTATTGTGGGTTTTAAGCCAGAATAACCAACAAGAGCGGTTAGCACCATATCTATATCCCCCATTTCTACCACCTGAGCTAAAGCGTCTTTACCAGCAAATATCTTAATATCTTGACTTGACAAAGCATCAAACACCTCTTGGTATTTTGTTTCATCAACAATAACAA
>CAXFLH010000021.1:0-16007 GCA_964003875.1 uncultured Flavobacteriales bacterium
ACCGGGGACACAAGGATTTTCAGTCCTTTGCTCTACCAACTGAGCTATAGCACCTAATTAGGTGTGCAAATGTAAAAAAAAATCTATTGTAACAAATTATTTTCTCTTGCTTTTGCTTTTATTAACTTTGGAGCGCTTTTATTATGAAAAAAATAACAATAGACGAAGGGAATACATCTGTTAAACTAGCTTTATTTGAGAATAATCAAATGGTGTTTAGGGAAAGTAATGTTACTTTGGAGCGTGTTAAGGAGTTGCTTTCTCAATGCGATAGATTAATAATTTCCACGGTCAAGAATAACACACTTTTTGAGTCGCTATTGTCAAGTAAGTATGCTATTTCTTTAGATTCTTCCACACCTTTGCCTATTACAAATTATTACGAGACGCCTCATAGTTTAGGTAACGATAGAATTGCATTAGCTGTGGGAGCAGCAGCGAATTTCCCTAACAATAATGTGTTAGTTATAGATGCGGGTACTTGTATAACATATGACTTTATTAATTCTAATAAAGAATATTTGGGAGGTAGTATATCGCTTGGAATTCAGATGAGATATAATGCATTGCATCAATTTACAAGTCAATTACCTTTGCTGCAAAGTGCAAATACAGCTATACTTACGGGAACAAATACTGAGGGGTCTATTCATTCTGGAATAATTAATGGTGTCCTTATTGAAATAGATGGAATAATTCAACGTTATACAAATCAATATCCTGATATAAAAGTAATTGTTACTGGTGGCAACGCTAAATTCTTTGATAAGGGATTAAAAAACACCATATTTGCAAATCCAAATCTTTTGATGGAAGGTTTAAATAAAATTTTAGATTATAATGAATCATATTTTTAGGATTTTAGCTTTTGTGCTTGTAGGCTTGTCGTTATCAGCACAAAATGAATCAAACTCTCCATACTCTCGTTTCGGTCTTGGCGATTTACAAAGTTTTTCTACGGCTACACAGTCGGCAATGGGTGGAGTTGGCATAGCTAGTTATGACCCCATATCTATCAATGTTAACAATCCAGCCTCTTATTCTTCAGTTTTTGCTCAGCGTTTTACTATGCAAACAGGAGGAATCCATACCACAAAACTTCTAAAAACTAGCACTCAAAATCAAGTTGTTAATTCTACAAACTTCAATTACTTGATGTTTTCATTTCCTTTATCAAAATTTTGGGGAACAAGTGTAGGGTTATTACCTTTTTCTGAAAAGTCTTATTCTTTTTCTGACCTTAGCGCAGACCCTTCAGCAGACCTTTTATTTGAAGGTAATGGTGGGCTTACACGTATTTATTTTGGTAATTCTATAAATGTCAATAAGAACTTGTCTATTGGAGCAAACCTAAATTATCTGTTTGGTAATTTAAATTCTAGTAGAAAAGTTTTCTTTAATGATGTAAGCGTTTTTAATACAAAGATTAATGAAGATATCAATATCAATGGTTTCTATTACGATTTTGGCTTAATATACAAAGCCAAATTAGGGAAATGGAATTCAGTATTAGGGTTTACTATGGATGATGGAAGAGAAATTTCTGTCGATAAAACCTCATTAATTGAAACGTTTAGAAGTGGCGGTGAGTTTGAGTTGATAGAAGACACAATAAGTTTCGATCAGCAACTTGGTGGCTCTTTAAAGTTACCAACTTCTATGGGTTTTGGTTTAGCAATAAGCAATGAGCAATGGAAAATAATGGCTGATTACAAAAGCGATAATTGGGAAGAATATAGTTTATTTGGCGTCAATGATGATTTGGAAAATAGTAGTCGATTTGCTTTAGGTTTTGAATTTGTGCCAGATAAAAAATCCATTAATAGATACTACAAGATGATTCGTTATCGTTTAGGTACTTATAGTTCTAAAACTTATTTGAATTTAAAAAATCAGCAACTTGATGAAAAAGCCATTACTTTAGGTTTTGGTTTACCTCTAAAAAGAAGTGGTTCTTTGCTTAACTTGTCAGCAGAACTTGGACAGATGGGAACAACAGATGATGGCTTAATTCAAGAGTCATTTGCTAGGTTCAAAATAGGTTTTATTTTTAGCGACATTTGGTTTATTAAAAGAAAATACGATTAAATATGAAAAAGTTATTGTTTTTATTCTCAGCGTTTTTATCAATTGCGCTTAGTGCTAATCCTTTGGTCGGCAGCAAGTTTGGGAGTGATAGTGTTCAGTGTGTGACAAACATATCGCTATACCGTGAGTATGTCAAGCAAAAAAATTATGACGATGCTTTGACTCCTTGGAGAAAGGCTTATGCACTTTGTCCGAAAGCGACTAAAAACATTTACATAGACGGAGCTAAACTTTATAAGCATCTTATTAGCAAATATAAAGGTGCTGAAGAATTACAAAAAGCATATTTGGATTCCTTAGAAACATTATACGATAACAGGATAGCTAATTTTGGTAAAGAAAATTATGTTTTAGGTTTGAAAGGTTCTGATATGATGAGGTATTCTTTTTCTGATTTAGAACGAGCGTTTACCTATCTTAAGCAGTCTGTGGAAGGGCAACAAGCCAAATCTAAGGCCACTGCTCTTTTTTCATACTTCAAAGCTGCCACCGAAAAATATAAAGCTAAAAGCTTTGATAAAGCACAAGTGCTAGAAGTTTATGCTGTTGTGGCAGATTACCTTGATGTAAATATTGCAAAAGATTCAAAAAGTAAAAAGTTTTATGTCAAAGCGGCAGAAAATGTAGAAAAATTATTCGTGCCGTTCGCTACCTGTGATGACCTCATAGCTATGTTTAATGCTAAATATCAAGAAACACCTGACGATATAAATTTACTAAAGCGAATTGTTAAGGTTCTTGACAAAAAAGATTGTACCGACGCAGAAGTATATTTCTCAGCGGCAAAACAACTACATGAAGTAGAGCCTTCAGCACTATCAGCATACAATATGGGTAACCTTTCTATCAAGAAAAATAAATCTTCCGATGCGGTTGCTTTTTTCAAACAAGCTTTAGAGCTTACAGATGCTAATGAAGATAAAGCCAATTGTTTTTATGGTTTGTCGGCAGCTTATTTCAAGTTAGGTAACAACTCCACAGCCAGAAACTATGCGTTTAAAGCACTAGAGATAAGTCCTAAATGGGGCAAGTCTATGCTATTGATTGGTGATATTTATGCTGCTTCTGCCAACGAATGTGGAAGCAATTCCTTTGAGTCTGCTATGTTATATTCTGCCGCTATTGACAAATTCATTGCAGCAAAAAATATGGATAGTTCAGTGGCGGATTTAGCCAATAAGAAGATTGCTACCTATTCAAAGTATCTGCCCACAAATGAAGATGCTTTCTTTAATGGTTATAAAGAAGGTGATACATATACGGTTGGTTGTTGGATAAACGAATCGACTAAAGTTAGAATTAAATAATTTCTCATAGTACCGCTATCACATACTCCATTTAGATATTCGCTATTTATCTTTTTATTTTTTACAATAGCTTGTTCTAATGACTTGAAAAAAATTCATGAAATTTCCATTCAAAATCAAGCTTCTTTTCCAATAGAAACTATCAAGGATTGTGAAATTATTTATAGTGATTCAGCTAAAGTAAGAGTATTGTTAAATGCTACTCTTATGAATCGATATGCTGATGAAAAAACATACGTTGAATTTAAAGACGGTTTAAAGGTTCAGTTTTTTGATCTCAATGGTAAAAAAGAGTCCGAGTTAAATGCTGACTACGCCATTGTTGATGATGAAAATGATTTGATGTTAGCCGAAAATAACGTGATAGTTCGAAATATTGAAGGTGATATTTTAGAGACAGAAAAGCTGAATTGGAATCAACAAAAAGAAGAAATATTTACAGACGAATTTGTCAAAATCACTACAGAAAATGAAGTTATTTTTGGTGAAGGATTAGTGTCTAACCAAAATTTCTCTAAGTATACCATTCGTAAAATAAAAGGTACTATAACTATAAATCAGCCCGATGAATAGTTGGATAATCATACTAGCTTCAGTACTTCTGTCGGCCTTTTTTTCAGGCATGGAGATAGCTTATTTATCGTCCAATAAATTGAAACTTGAGTTGGACAAGCAATCCAATTCCATTGTAGCACGTTTGTTGCAAAGAATTTTACGTTCTCCGTCAAAATATATTGCTACTATGCTAGTAGGCAATAACATTTCTTTAGTAGTTTATGGTATAACTATGGCAGCAGTCTTGGAGCCTAGAATACAAGTATATACTCAGTCTTCATTTTTAGTATTATTGATTCAAACACTAATTTCAACTTTAATGATACTTGTTACTGCTGAGTTTCTTCCCAAAGCCTTTTTTAGATTAAACCCCAATCGATTTTTGAAAATTTTAGTGTTACCTCTAACTCTTTTTCATTATCTGTTAGCACCAATAGTTAGTATAACACTATTTTTATCAAAAAGAGGCCTTAAGCTATTTGGCTTAGTGTTAGTCGAAGATTCTCCTGTATTTGGTAAGGTAGATTTAGAAGAATACCTAAAACTTCATACTAATGAGTCTGAATACAAAAATTTAGATGTTGAGGTTCAGATTTTACAAAATGCCCTTGATTTCTCAAACGTAAAAGTGCGTGAGTGTATGTTACCACGTACAGAAATTGTTGGTATTGAGGTGTCTAAGACTATAGAAGATTTACTAAAGATATTTATTGACACTAAACTATCTAAAGTGCTCATATACAAAGAAAATATTGATAACATTATTGGTTATGCACATTCTAACGAAATGTTCAAATCACCTAAAAACATAAAATCTATACTAATTCCTATTTCCTATGTTCCTGAAAGTATGATGGCCAATGATATGCTGGAGTTATTTATCAAAGAGCGTAAAGGAATTGCAGTTGTGGTTGACGAATTTGGAGGCACATCTGGAATGATAACTATTGAAGATGTTGTTGAAGAAATATTAGGCGAGATAGAAGACGAACACGATAGTGAAAAAGATTTAGAGATAAAGATTGACGAAAAGACTTATCGTTTTTCTGCTCGCTTAGAGATAGATTATTTGAATGAAAAGTACCATTTCGATCTGCCAAAATCTGATGAATACGAAACATTAGGTGGCTTACTGATTAGTCAATTGGAAGAAATACCAGAGAAAAATACAGAAATCAACATTGGAGATTATACCATAGTCGTTGATCAAGTGTCAGAAACTAAAATTGAAGCCGTTAGTCTTAGCAAAACAGATTAAGCTTACTATTTTATATCTCATATAACATTTGTATATTCGCCATCTTGTAAAAAAATGAAATATGGTAAGATTAGAAAATATTAGAAATCGTTCTGGTTTATTATTAGTTGTCATTGGATTAGCAATGTTAGCCTTTATCCTAACTGATTTAATGTCATCTAGTAACGGTGCTGTATCTACAGATTTAGTACTTGGTGAAGTTGGTGATGAAGAAATAGATTATCAAGCGTTTGAACAAAGAGTCCAACAAGCTTTAGAAGTACAAAGAGCTTCTAACCCTAGCGTCAATGTAGATCAAGTTAGAAATTCAGTGTGGAGTCAAGTCGTTAGAGAAACGATATTAAGCAACCAATACAATAATCTTGGACTTGAAGTTAGTTCAAGTGAGTTATTTGATATGGTTCAAGGAGATAATCCATATCCAACTGTTAAGCAATCGTTTACAAACCCTGAAACAGGACAGTTTGATAGAGCGAGATTATTACAATTTCTTAAAGAAGACATCAATAATGATGAAACTGGACAAGCTATGCAACAATGGTTAAACTTTGAAGAGGCTATCCGTAAAGAAAGACAAAATAATAAGTATAACGCATTAGTAGCTAAAGGCTTATCGGCATCAGATTGGGAAGCACAACTGACCAAAAAATACCAATCAGAGATACGTAATGTGTCCTATGTTCAAATTCCTTTTCAGAGTATTCCAGACAGTTTAATATCGGTAACCGATTCTGATTTGAAATCTTACATTAAAGATAACAGCTCAAAATATCAACAAACTGCATCACGAACTATTGAATACGTTGTGTTCAATGTTAGTCCGTCAGTTGAAGATAGAAATGATGCGCAAGATTGGATACAAGATATTAAATCTGATTTTTCTCAAACTGATATCGACGACTTATTTGTTAGAAAAAATTCTGATGTATTTAACCGCGTAATGTATGTTTCTAAAGACGATTTAACGGATGACGTTAAGCCATTAACAACTGCTCAAGCTGGAACAGTTATTGGCCCTTTCAAGCAAAACGCAAATACGCTTAGACTAGCTAAGTTAGTTGAAAAAGCGTCAAGACCTGATTCTGTTGAGGCTAGACACATTTTAATAACTACTCCTGATGCTGATGCTAAAATAGATAGCTTGAAAAATGTTATTTCTAAAGGACAGTCTTTTGCTGCATTGGCAGAAAAATTCTCACAAGACCAAGGTTCTGCCGTCAATGGTGGTGACTTAGGTTGGTTTACTGAAGGATTAATGGTGGAGGAATTTAACAACGCTTGTTTTAGTGCTAGAAAAGGAGATTTAGTTGTTGTGAATACTCAATTTGGAACACACTTAATTGAAGTTGTAGACAAATCTAAATCAACTGAAAAGTACAAAGTTGCTTACTTGGATAGACAGATAACATATAGTAATACGACTTATCAAAATGTATTTGCTAAAGCCGGTAAATTTGCTGCTGAAAATTCAGACTACGAGCAATTTGATGCTTCTGTAACAGCAGAAAATCTTTCTAAAAGAATAGCTGACGAATTGCAAGAAAGTACAATTAGTATTCCTGGTTTGGAGAACCCTAGAGAATTAGTGAGGTGGGCTTATAAGTCTGAAGTTGGAGATGTCTCTGATGTTTTTGAATTTGGAAATAAGATAGTTGTTGCTACGCTTACTTCGATTAAAAAGGAAGGATTGAAAGATGTAGAAGATGTTAGAGCAGAAGTTGAAACTTTAGTTCGTAACCAAAAGAAATCTGAAAGATTGATGGAGGAATTATCTGGCTATTCTTCTTTAGATGAAATTTCATCTAATTATGGATCTACAATTAATACTGCCGAGGGACTAAATTTTTCAAGTACTCAAGTACCTAATTTAGGAGATCAACCTGCATTTGTTGGTGCTGCTTTTGCAGTAGAAGAAGGCCAAGTATCTGGAGCATTCTCAAGCAAAAATGCAGTCTTTGCGCTTAAAGTCGATAAAGTCATTGCAGCTGCTGAAAACACAGATTTTTTAAATGCTAAAAATTCGATTGTTAATAGCCTTAAAAGTAGATCATCTTTTCAAGCATATCAAGCTCTAGTTGAGTTATTTGACGTTAAAGATAATAGAGCAAAATTCTATTAGAATTTTGCCTAATGAAGTTTAAGCCTCAACGTTTTTTCGTTGGGGCTTTTTTATCTCAGCACTTGAAGTCTGTACGAGTCTAGGTTGAGAAAAATAAATAACAGTATCGTAAAGCCCCAAAGTGATGAGCCGCCGTAGCTAATAAATGGTAATGGAATTCCAATAACAGGTGCTAGACCTATCGTCATGGCTATATTAATAGCGATATGAAAGAAAAATACACTCACTACACCATAGCCGAATACTTTGCTAAATACGGAGCGTTGCCGCTCGGCTAAGTAAAGTAAACGAAAAAGAAATGTTAAATATAGTAATAGCAAAAATGTACTGCCAATAAATCCCCATTCCTCTCCAATTGTGCAGAAAATAAAGTCTGTGCTTTGTTCAGGAACAAAATTGAATTTTGTTTGTGTGCCATTTAAGTATCCTTTTCCTGCAAAACCTCCTGAGCCTATTGCTATCATTGATTGATTGACATTGTAGCCAGAGCCATGAGGGTCGCTTTCTTGTCCTAGCAGTACTTTTATTCTCGTTACATGATGAGGTTCTAAAACACGTTCAAATGCATAATCTACGCTATATATAAATCCTATACACATAGCCAATAAAGAAGATATAATGATTAGCTCACGGAGTTTTCTACTTGAGATAATAAAAAAGAAAATTGCTATAACCGATAAAATCACAATTAGCACAATTTTAGAAACAATGATAGATGTCACAAATAAAATGGTAGTAACTATGCCTATTATTAGTAAAGTAGCTGGTAGCCCAAAGCGATAAAGTACTAATATGAAAGTCGAGTAAACAAGCGCTGAGCCAGTATCATTTTGTAAAATGATAAAGATAACGGGGAGTAAGATTAAAGCTGTTGCTATGATTTTATTTTTCGTTTTTTCTAAACTCATATTTAATCTACTTAAAAACTTCGCTAACGCTAGGCAACAAGCCACCTTAGCAAATTCAGCAGGTTGTATTCGCATGAAGCTAAAATCAAACCAAGATTTGGCACCATTAACTTCTATACCGAATAATAAAACACCAATAAGACTCAGCAAAGAGAGTACATAGATGAGATAAGCAAATCCTTCGAAAAATTTCCAATTAAAGAACAAAATGAAAATAGCAATTAGGAAGGCTACCGATATCCAAATTAATTGTCGCCCATACTTTTGGCTGAAATCCATCAGCTCATAGTTGTCATTATATAATGCCGCATAAATATTTAACCAGCCTATAATGACTAATACGGCATACATAAGTACAGTCCACCAATCAACTTTATCAAATATGTGACTTTTAAAACGCATTAATATTCAATTACTCCTTCAACAATTTTTTTCTCCAACCAATCTCTTTCAATAGTGTCGTTGAGGTACTTCTCTATCATTAGACTAGCTATAGGAACAGCCCAAGTTGAGCCCCAACCTCCATTTTCTACATAAACTGCTAAAGCAATTTTAGGATTATCTTTTGGGGCAAATCCAATAAATATAGAGTGGTCTTCTCCGTGTGGATTTTGTGCAGTTCCAGTTTTACCGCATACTGTATAATTTTCCATTTTAGCGATATTAGATGTTCCTAATTCTTCATCTTCTACAACCTCTTGCATTCCTTTTATCACTATTTCAAATAGAGAGGAGTCTACCATAGTACGAATAGGTTTTCTAAACCTATCATCTATACTATCATTTTCAATACTTTTTACGATATGTGGCGTGTAATAATAACCTCTGTTGGCTATTGCTGCAGTCATATTTGCCATTTGTATGGGAGTCGTTAGCAAAGCATCTTGACCGATGGAAAGGGATAAATTAGTTAATGATTTCCAACGATTTTTACCATAAATTCTATCGTAAAAATTTGGAGTAGGCACAAAGCCTTTTTGACCTGTCGGCAAGTCATTATTAAGCCAATTCCCCAATCCAAAGCTCGTGACATAGTTTCGCCAAACATTATAGCCCTCGTATGTATTGGGGTATTTTTCAATAATTGCTCTGTAGACATTACAGAAATAGGCATTACACGAATTTGAAATGGATTCAATAAGATTCAAAGGAGAACGGTGCGGGTGGCACTTCATTTTACGCTTTTCCTCACCATACACATAGCCTTCATCACAATTGAATTTGCTTCCAGAATAAATGACCTTTTCTTGAAGTCCTATCAATGCATTTATCAATTTAAATGTTGAGCCTGGTGGATATTGTGCCAAAGAAGCTCTATTAAAAAGAGGCTTATTTATGGTGTCTTCATTTAAAATTAAATAGTTTTCTGACCGTTTTCTTCCAACTAAGATATTAGGGTCGTAATTGGGTGACGATACGAGACATAGGATTTCTCCTGTTGAGGGTTCTAAAGCAACAATACTACCTCTTTTATTTTTCATTAAAGACTCGCCGTAGTTTTGCAAGAAAATATCTATCGAAGACTGAAGGTCTTTCCCTGGTTTAGATTTGATGTCAAACTTACCATCATTAAAACTTCCTTTGATATTGTTATGTACGTCTTTTAGAAGTAGTTTGACACCTTTTTGTCCTCTAAGTTTATCTTCATAAGCTTTCTCTATGCCACTAACGCCTATATAGTCCCCCTCTTTGTAGTAGGGATTACTTTTGACTATTCTTTGGTTGACTTCTCCCACATAGCCTAGCAAATGACTAGCTGTTGAGTAAGGGTATTTTCTTAAGGTTCTTGTTTGTACAAAAAAGCCAGGCATCAAGAACATATTCTCTTGTAACTTGGTATAGGTTTCGACAGATATTTGCTTCATTAATACACTAGCTTTATACATAGAATAATTTCTAGCCTTTTCTATTCGTTTAATTAGATTGAGGGAATCAATTTCTAACAAGGAGCAAATGAGAGCTGTGTCAAGAAATGTGGCTTGTTTTGGGGTAATCATAAGGTCATAAGCCGCTTCATTATATACGATAAGCTCTTTATTCCTGTCATAAATAAGTCCTCTTCTTGGGTAGTCTGTTTGTTTTCTGATTACGTTGTTTTCTGATGATGTTTTAAAGCTATCATCTATTACTTGAATTGAAAATAAACGAATAATGAAAATGAGTATGACTAGTCCAAAAAAACCACCAATGATATACGTTCTATTTTCGTACTTTTTCACTTCAATGTATTTCTAGAATTTAAAAATTGGAAGATGATTAGTAAGATAGAAGTGATCAAAGCACTTGCTATTGTACGTAGTAGAATATTGCCAATATCGAATCTAAAAGCTTCAATAGTAAACAATACTAAATGATGTATAAATACCAATAGGGTAGTATATATTACACAAATCTGAACACCAAATTCTTTCATTGAAAATTCAATCATAGTTTGAGATTTGTTTTTCAGTTGAGGGACTAGTCTATAAAGTATAGGGGTGCGCACATAAGCAATTAATACACATGTGAAAGCATGCATTCCCATAGAGTTTTGAAAAGCGTCAATAATAAGCCCTGTTCCTAAAGCTATGAATAGGGTTAAATTTTTATTTGACTTATTGAAGGGTAATAATATGATAAAAAGAAGATAAACATAGGGATTGATATATCCCATAAAAAGGATGTTGTTAAAGATGAATACCTGTAAGAAAATAAAAAGTATAAATCGAACGCTATGTCTTATCGTTACATTATTCATCTAGGGATTTTTCTAAATTAATCTTTTCATTTTTATTTAAAGACTCACACACATTGACATACCTCAATTGTTTCAAATCTTCAATGAAAGTCATTTTTATTTTATGGAATTTATCGTCATTCTCTGTGTCAATTTCGCTTATTAGACCAAGATCTATTTTTGAAGGAAAAATATGAGAAAAACCACTTGTTATTATAGTATCACCAATACTTAACTTTACATGTGATGGGATATCGTATATACGAGCTTTTTTATAGCTTTTGCCATCCCATTGTAAAGAACCAAAATGGTTGTTTTTTTTGATTGCTACACTTAGTTTGCTTTGGCTATGTAAAATTGATAGTACCGTACTGTAACGTTTTGAGGTTTCTTTAACAATACCTATAACACCTCTTTCAGAGATAACACCCATGCCTTTTTTTATACCATCGATTTCACCTTTGTCAAGGGTTAAATAATTATTGGCCTTTGCTACAGAGTTATTTATGATAGTTGCTGAAATGTATTGATAAGGGTCTGTACTACTTATAGTATCTGTGTTTTGATAGCTAATAAGACTTTTGAATTTCGCATTCTCCAATAGGAGCAAATCGTTGGTCTTCTTTAGTGA
Source organism: uncultured Flavobacteriales bacterium (assembly GCA_964003875.1). GTDB lineage: Bacteria > Bacteroidota > Bacteroidia > Flavobacteriales > UBA7312 > UBA8444. The sequence goes on from CAXFLH010000021.1 coordinate 11,583, forward strand.
AAAGTATTCCCTAATATTGCTAATTACAGCAAAACTTTTTGCTGTTACGCCATTAGTTGAATTTAAAAATGCGGCCTTGTGAAATTGACTGTTTTGAACGATAAGAAATAAGGCAAAACTTTCTAAAAGAATGAATAAGAGTAAATGATTGTGTTTATTTATTAACTCTAATAGGTTGCGCATTTTCTATCCAATAATTTATCGAATTAAAAATGGGAAGTTTTCAGTATTCTTCAATGCAATTCCTGTACCTCTAGCTACTGCTCTAAGCGGGTCTTCAGCGACATAAACTGGCAGTTTAGTTTTTAAAGATATACGTTTGTCAAGTCCTCTAAGCATAGAACCCCCACCAGTAAGGTAAATACCAGTATTGTAAATGTCGGCAGAAAGCTCAGGAGGTGTTTGACCTAAGGCAGCAAGTACAGCTTGTTCTATCTGCGAAATCGTTTGGTCTAAAGCTCTGGCAATTTCTTTGTAAGTGACGATAATTTCTTTTGGAATACCACTCATCAAATCTCTACCATGAACAGCAAAATTTACTGGTGGTTCTTCTAATTCTTGAAGTGCAGCACCAACATTTATTTTTATTTTTTCTGCCATACGTTCACCAATATCTATATTGTGATGATTTCTCATATAAATACGTATATCCGTAGTGAAATTATCACCTGCTACACGAATAGATCTATCGGTAACAATACCCCCTAATGAAATGACAGCAATTTCTGAAGTACCACCGCCTATATCAATAATCATATTACCTTTGGGTTCGAGAACATCAACGCCGATACCAATAGCTGCTGCCATAGGTTCATGAATAAGGAACACTTCTTTTGCTCCAGCATGTTCAGCTGAATCTTTTACCGCTCTCTTTTCTACTTCTGTAATACCTGAAGGAATACAGACTACCATTTTTAATGATGGTGAGAATATACTTTTTCTTCGAGGTATCATTTTAATCATACCTCTTATCATTTGCTCTGCAGCAGAGAAGTCAGCAATAACACCATCTTTCAGTGGCCTAATGGTTTCTATAGTTCTGTGGGTTTTACCATGCATTTGCTGGGCTTTTTTGCCTATAGCAACAACTTTGTTTTGGATAATATCTTTAGCTACAATTGAGGGCTCATCAACAACTACTTTGTCGTTGTGAATGATAAGAGTGTTTGCTGTACCTAAATCAATAGCAATCTCTTGCGTCATAAAATCGAAAAAACCCATATTCTTTTCTTTTTAGTGTTTAAAATGTCTTGTTCCAGTCATTACCATGACCATTTTGTTTTCGTCGCAGTAGTCAATGGATAAATTGTCTTTAATAGATCCACCAGGTTGAACTACTGCTTTAATACCTGATTTATGTGCAATTTCTACACAATCTGCAAAAGGAAAGAATGCGTCTGAAGCCATCACACAGCCCTCTAAATCAAAACCAAAATGCTTGGCTTTTTCAATTGCTTGATTTAAGGCGTCAACTCTAGAGGTCTGACCTACACCACTTGCCAATAGCTGCTTGTCTTTTACAAGAACGATAGCATTTGACTTGGTGTTTTTACAAACTTTACTAGCAAACTCTAGGTCTGTCAAATGTTGTGCTGTTGGCTGTTCTTTTGTTACTGTCTTCATGCCCTCAGCTCGGTCGATGGCTACATCTTTATCTTGTTCTAAAACACCATTTAAAATAGTTCGAAACTGTCTATTTGGTAGCTTAGATTCCTTCTGCACTAATATAATGCGATTTTTCTTGGATTTCAAGATTTCTACAGCTTCTTTTTGATACGATGGAGCAATAATAATTTCGCAGAATAAAGTGTTGATTTCTTGGGCTGTTTGCTCATCAAGTTCTACATTACAAACTAGTATGCCGCCAAAGGCTGAAATAGGGTCTCCAGCTAGAGCAGCCTTGTAGGCATCTTTTAAGTTATCTCTTGAGGCAATGCCACAAGCATTATTGTGTTTTAAGATGGCAAATGTGGTGTCTTCAAATTCAGAGATGAGATGTATTGCGGCATCTACATCGAGTAAATTATTATAAGAAAGTGCTTTACCATTGAGTTGTTCGAAAAAGCCTTCAAGGTCACCATAAAATGTACCTTTTTGATGTGGGTTTTCTCCATACCTCAAGCTATTAGCATTAGGCATACTGAATTTGAATGCTGTATTGCCATCATCGAAATATGAAAATATAGCAGAATCATAGTGCGATGAAATATTAAAAGCTTTTGATGCAAAGCGTCTTCTGTCTTCAATTTCAGTACCATCTTTTTCTTTTAGAATGTCATGAAATTCTACATAATCAGCTCTCGAAGAAATGACCATTACATCTTTGAAGTTTTTGGCTGCTGCTCGAATTAATGAGATGCCACCGATGTCAATTTTTTCTATGATAGATTGTTCGTCAGCACCAGAAGCAACAGTTTCTTCAAAAGGGTAGAGGTCAACAATAACAATATCAAACTCTGGAATGTCATATTCTACTAGTTGATTATTATCAGATTCTAACTCACGGCGACTTAAAATACCACCAAAAACTTTAGGGTGAAGTGTTTTTACTCTACCTCCTAATATAGAGGGGTATGAAGTGAGATCTTCAACTCTTTGGACATCTACTCCAAGTTCTTCAATAAATGTTTGAGTACCTCCTGTAGAGTAAATATTTACTCCTAATCGGTTGAGTTGTTCAACTATAGGGGCTAATCCATCTTTGTAAAAAACAGATATTAATGCATTTTTGGGCTGAATGTGTTTGTTCATTTATCTATGGTCTTATCTTGCAATATTACCTAAATAACATCTTTCAATCAACCACTATTAAAAGCTTTTGCCTGTTTGTTAATAACTTTCAATTCCTTCAAAAAATCTTATCTTTATCGAACCAATTTTCATTATGATTTTACTGCGTATTTTTATAGAAAGTTTTCGTTTTGCCTGGCATGCCATCGTTAGTAATAAATTGAGAACTTTTTTGTCTTTACTAGGTGTAACCATCGGTATTTTAGCAGTTATTACAGTATTTACAATTGTTGATTCTTTGGAGAAAAACGTCCGTGATAGTATCAACAAATTAGGAAGTGACGTCATTTATATTCAAAAATGGCCTTGGGGTGCTAGCGATGGTGGTGAGTACAAGTGGTGGGATTTTATGAGTAGGCCAGAGGTTGAAATTGGAGAAATGAAAAAGTTAGCTGCTAAGTCTAAAAAAGCAGAGGCTATTGCTTTTATGATTAGTGCAAATAGAACACTCAAATACCTCAATAATAGCGTCGAAGGTGTAGGTGTTATGGCAGTTTCATACGATTGGAAATCGATTCGAAGTTTTGACTTGGCTTATGGCAGATATTTTACTGAGCAAGAAATTGATGGTGCTAAAAACTATGTCATATTGGGACATACTATAGCACTTTCCTTATTGAATAATTTAGATAATGTTGGAGAGGTCATTAAGATTAAGGGTGAAAAAGCTACTGTTATTGGTGTTTTTTCTAAGGAAGGAGAAGATATTACTGGCAACTCTTTAGATGATGCTGTTGTTGTGCCTGTTACTTTTGGATATAAACTAATGAACAAGCGATGGAGTAATCCCACTATTATCGCAAAAGCAAAAACCGATGTTTCTAATGAGGAGTTAAGGTATGAGCTCACAGGCGTTATGCGTTCGCTTAGGAGATTAAAGCCCAAAATGTCGGATAACTTTGCTATGAATGAAATAAGTTTGATAAGTAGTCAGCTGGATAGTTTGTTTTCAGTAATTGGCTTAGCTGGTTGGATTATTGGAGGGTTTTCTATTCTTGTAGGTGGCTTTGGAATTGCAAATATTATGTTTGTTTCTGTCAAAGAAAGAACTAAACAAATAGGGATACAAAAATCTTTAGGGGCAAAGAACAGTTTTATCTTGTATCAGTTTTTGTTTGAATCTATCTTTTTGTGTTTAATTGGAGGCATTCTAGGTTTGACTTTAGTCTTTTTACTGACTCAATTTGTGTCTAATTTCTTTGATTTCTCTATTGATTTAACCCTTGAAAATATTGCTTTAGGTTTGAGTGTATCTGCAATAATTGGTATAATTTCTGGTATTGTTCCAGCATTATCGGCATCAAAACTTGACCCTGTTGAGGCCATAAGAAGGTAGTCCAATTATTGAATGATAAGCCTTTTTCTAATTTGACTTTGCTCACTATCTAAAACAATAAAATACATTCCTTTTGCATAATCATTGGCGTGAATAAAGAATTGATTCAATCCACTTTCAAAGTTACCTTGATATATCATAGCGACTTCTTTGCCTAAAACATCTGTTAGACTGATTTGACCGTCAAAAGACCCCACACAATTTACAGGAATACATGTTATAGCATTAGCTGGGTTAGGATAGACGCTCATTTCAATATTCGTCACATTATTTTGATTTAATGAAGCATTATTTTGTTC
>CAXFLH010000022.1:0-15765 GCA_964003875.1 uncultured Flavobacteriales bacterium
AATTCTGAAGACCAGACATTAGTTGTATAAATTTTTTCTTTAGGTATCCAATTAGCATAAATGTCCACAAGTGTAGATATTGCCTTTTTCCCGCTCTTAGTCTGTTGCCCTCCAATCAATACTCTATCTGATTTAAATAGATCTTGAATTGCTGTTCCTTCTGCTAAAAACTCGGGATTAGAAAGCACCTCAAAGTGAACACCATTTCCAGTTGAATCTAATATAGTCTGCACAGCTTCAGCTGTTCTTACAGGTAAAGTTGACTTTTCAACGACTATTTTATTGGTTTTCGCTACTTTGGCTATAGTTCGTGCACACAATTCAACATATTTCAAGTCAGCAGCTTGACCCTTACCTTCGCCATATGTCTTAGTGGGGGTATTCACTGCTATGAATACCATTTCAGACTCTTCAATGGCTTTGTCAATATCCGTAGAGAAAAATAGATTTCGGCCTCTAGCTTCTTTTACGACCTCTGCTAAGCCTGGCTCATAAACTGGTAAGTTATCTAAATTGTCATCGTTCCAAGCATCTATCCGAGCCTGATTAATATCAACAACATTAACATTTATATGAGGGCATTTCAAAGCAATTACCGCCATTGTAGGGCCACCTACATAACCTGCTCCGATACAACAAATGGATTTAATTTTCATAATACATTATTTCTTTATCATAGAGTACAATACCCTCTTCTTCTGATTCCATCGAAAAGACTACTTTTCTACCTATCTTATTTTTTAATTTTTTCTCTAACTCTTCAATGTATTCCAAATTAATGTCATTGGCAATCAAAAGAACTTCGATTAGTCCAGAATCAATACCTCTAGCATAATCACCAATCAAAATTATCTTTTGAACGTCACCAATACGCTTAACAATAGTCTCCACCATTTCGTCTAGCCTCAGATGTTTTTTTACGAGTTGTTGTAAAACTGAGTATAAAGGATGTTTGGTGTTTGCCCTGTAAATTACTTTATTCTGCTCTTTATTACTTACTAAATAGCCTGCATCTTTCAACTTATTTAACTCCTTACGCACACCGTTAGTAGATTCGCCAAACTCTGATGCAAGTGAATTAAGGTGACCTTTGTTAGCTGCTCTTATAAAGAACTTAACAAGAACTCGTAATCTGGTTTTAGATGTTATTAATGAATTAAGCATAATTTACAATCAATTAAATACGATAATTAAGTTTATCATATTTAAATGAGTAACAAAAGTACTTAAAAAAAAGAAATAGTTAAAAGAAGACTAACTTTAAGATTTTTATTGGTTTGGATAAATTTAACTTATTTGAATAATCTATACTTATATATAAATTTTTTTAAATTGATGCTGAAATATTATTTTTTAAATTTTGATAAAATCCAAATAAATAAAAGTAAAAACACTATAGATAAAACCAAAGTCAAAATAAAATGTTTCAAAATATTAGTATCAAATAATAAAAATGAAAAACTAATAATAATCAAGCAATATGTGATAATTAAAAGCGTTGACTTTATATGAGAAAAGCCTGCATCAAGAAATTTATGATGAAAGTGATTTTTATCAGCTAAAAATGGACTTTTTCCAGAAATAACTCTTATAATAATAACTCTTATTGTATCTAAAAACGGAAAAGCAAATAGAGCTAAAATATAAACAGGTTTATTTGATATGAAATAAGTATTACTAAATTCTGTTGAAAGAATCATAGTACTAAAAACAGCTAGTATAAACCCAATAACTAAAGAGCCGACATTGCCCATAAATATTTTATATTTTCCTTTACTAATATTAAATTTCAAAAATGCTAAAATACTTCCTAAAATTGATGAGATAGAAATTACAGCTAAAATTGAATTTATATTGATAAAATAATACAGGAAAAAACTAAAAATAATAATCGCAATTGAAGCTGCTAATCCATCTATACCATCTGTAAAGTTAAATGAATTAATAATCACAATAAAAACGAAAATGGTAAAACCATAAGATAAAATTACTGGTAATTCATTAACTCCAAATAAACCATAAAAACTATCAATACGTATTTCCGTTAAAAAAATAAAAATTGAAGCAGAAATTACTTCAACTAAAAGCTTTGGCTTAGCTGATAAGCCAATTAGATCATCTTTTATTCCTGCATAAAATAGAATTATTAATGATACTGTGACAGGAAGTAAAATATTCACCGTTTCTGCTTCTAACATTAGTGAACAAAAAAAAGTACTTACAAGAAAGGCTCCAAATGAAATTCCTAAACCTCCTAGATTAGGAATTTTTTTATTGTGTGAACTTCTCTCATTAGGACTTGCGGTTAGATTTTTAATGACACTTATATTAATAATAATTGGAAAAGATCTGTAAGACACTATAAAAGCCATAATTACTATTATTAATGATAAAATTAGAATGTTGTCATTAAAAAACATAGTTATTGAATGGAAATTTGTATTCAAAATGATCTATTTTGTTTAAGTCACAAATTAACGTATTAAAAAAATACTTTTAATGAAAAATCAAATCTAAAATTTGATTGCCATACTATTTTAGTAATAGTAACATCAAAAAAATAAAAAATCAATAGTCAAACAAATTTATTGATATATTGCTTATAATTTATTAAAAATGAAAATTTCAATAATAACAGCTACGTTTAATAGAGGTCATTTTATTGAGTCATGTATTTTGTCAATTTTAAGGCAAGACATTAAAAATATAGAGCTCATTATTATCGACGGTCTATCAACAGATTCAACATCAGAAAAAATTAAACCACTAATCAAAAAAAATAAAAATATAAAGTTTTATTCTGAAACAGACTTAGGGATTTATGACGCATTAAATAAAGGTATTGATAAAGCAAATGGTGAAATTATTGGTTTTTTACATTCTGATGATCTTTTTTACAACTCAGAGGTTTTAAAAAAAATCATTGATAATTTTAAAAAATATGACCTAGATGGTATATATGGCGACTTGGAATATGTAGAGAAAATTAATACAAAAAAAATAGTAAGGTATTGGAAAAGTTGTGATTTCAACGATAAACTACTCAGAAAAGGCTGGACGCCACCCCATCCAACATTATTTCTCAAGAAAAGTGTTTACATAAAACATGGTGCGTTTGATATAAATTATAAGATCTCAGCTGATTATGATTTTATGCTTAGAATATTTAAAGACAATTCATTAAATCTTCAGTATTTTCCTGAAATAATAACTCGAATGAGAGTTGGTGGTATTAGTAACAAAAATGTAATAAATATTTTGATTAAGACATTTGAAGACTACAAAGCCATTCGAAAAAATAGAATAGGAAGTATTGGAACACTTCTTAGAAAGAACACTTCGAAAATTAAACAGTTTTACAAAATAAATAAAAAGTCTGAAAATCATAATAATTAAAATTTATTTAAATTTGTTTAGTAAATGAGATACATATTAGCAGTCATATTACTTTTTTGCGGACTCGATTCATATTCACAAGATTCAACTAGTCAAAAGGCCTCAAAATTTTCCTTAGATGACAAATTATCATTAAAATTTGAGGGCTCTATTTATCTCTCTGAAAATTTGCCTTCAAATTTTTCTTTTGACAAAGAATCTGGTTTAATATATAATTTATCATTAAAAATTACCAATAAAATTTTATTTGGTTTATCAACCCAAGACACAAAAATTGACAACGAGCCTAGACATATCAATCATTTTCTAATGAAATATAATGTCAATGAAAAAATAAATCAAAACTTTTATTTATCACTCAAAATACCTAGCTCCAGATTCACTAAAATTGAAAATGATCAGCTTAAATTTCTGAGAGCAGGATTTGGTTTAAAATTTAAAATTCTTGAATTAGAAAAGTCTACCCTTTCTTTTGACTTGAATAATGACTTTATGCTAGATTGGGACAATAAAACCTTTTTTAACAATATTCTTCTAGTAGGATTTAGCATTTCAACAAATTAAAAATATAATTTTACTGAATGTTAATTTTAATTTTACCTTCTCTAAAATTTTATTATGTCAGTTTTTCATAATAGTAAGTGCTTAAAAATCACTTTTAAACTAAATTTGTCAGTCAATAATACAATGGCATAATTTTTGTTTATTCTATCTAATAAAAAATATACTAATGACTAAAAAGGGCAATATAAATGTACAAACGGAAAATATTTTTCCTATTATCAAACAGTTCTTATACTCTGATCATGAAATTTTTCTAAGAGAATTGGTTTCCAATGCTGTTGATGCTACACAAAAAGTTAAAACACTTAAATCTATAGGTGAGTTAAAAACTGATATTAATAAATTAAGAGTTGAAGTAATTATTGACAAAAAGAAAGAAACCCTAACCATTAGAGATAATGGTATAGGAATGACAGAAGAAGAGGTTGATAAATACATTAATCAAATAGCTTTTTCTGGTGCTGAAGAATTCGTAAACAAATACAAAGATGTTGATGCTAAAAATTCTATCATTGGACATTTTGGACTAGGCTTTTACTCTTCATTTATGGTTTCTAAAGAAGTAGAAATTATAACTAAAAGCCAAAAAGCGAATAGTACAGCCGTAAAATGGACTTGCGATGGCTCCCCAAACTATACTATTGAAGAAACAAGTAAAAAAACAAAAGGAACAGATATAATACTTCATATCGATGAAGACTCTAAAGAGTTTCTTGAGGAAGGTAGAGTAAGTGAAATTCTAAACCGATACTGTAAATTTCTACCGGTTGAAGTGAAATTTGGAACAAAAACCATTTTTGTTGATGACCCCTCTGGAGAAAAAGACGACAAAGGAGAGCTAAAACAAATTGAGAAAAAAGTTGACAATATTATCAACAACACTACACCTACATGGACAAAAGCTCCACAAGATTTAAACGAAGAAGATTATTCCAATTTCTACAAAGAATTATATCCTACAGAATTTAATAACCCAATCTTTAACATTCACCTTAATGTTGACTATCCATTTAATTTGACTGGAATTTTATACTTCCCAAAATTAAAGAACAACTTAGAGGTACAAAAAAATAAGATAAATCTTTACAGTAATCAGGTATTTATCACTGATAATGTAGAAAATATAGTTCCAGAGTTTTTGACACTTTTGCATGGTGTAATAGACTCTCCTGATATACCGTTAAATGTATCCCGATCCTACCTACAAGCCGATGGTAATGTCAAAAAAATATCAAAATACATTACTAAAAAAGTTGGCGATAAGCTAAGTAGCATGTTCAAAAACGACAGAGAAGATTTTGAAAGTAAATGGGATGAAATCAAAGTTTTCATTGAGTATGGAATGTTAACTGAAGACAAGTTTTTTGAAAAAGCAAAAGATTTTTGTCTGTATAAGAATACTGACAATAAGTACTCTACTTTCAACGAGTTAATTGAGCGAGTTAAGGACAATCAAAGTAACAAGGATGGTAAAAATATAATACTTTACACACACAATAAAGAAGAGCAAGACAGTTTCATAAATAGTGCCACAGAAAAGAATTATGAAGTGATTGAACTAGAAGGGCCTCTAGTAAGCCATTTGATTTCTAAAATAGAATCTGAAAATAGTAATGTGCAGTTTGCAAGAGTTGATGCCGATACTATAGATAAGCTTATTGAAAAAGAAGACAAAACTCCTTCTTTATTGAGTGAAGAAGAGGAAAAAACTCTTAAAGAAATAATTGAAAAGAAAATTGATGACAAGAAATTTAATATTCAAATTGAAAGTTTATCAACTTCAGACTCTCCATTCATAATTACACAAAGTGAGTTTATGCGAAGAATGAAAGAGCAACAACAACTCTCGGGAGGAATGAATGTTTTTGGAGAACTTCCTGAAAGCTATAATTTGGCAGTAAATTCAAACCACCCAATTACAAATCAACTTTTAAACGAAAGTGATGAAAAAATTCAATCAGAACTTATCAAGCAAATTCTTGATTTAGCATTATTATCTCAAGGTCTACTTAAAGGCAAAAATCTGACTGAATTCATCACTAGAAGTGTATCAATGATTAACCCCAAAAAGTAAACTTTATCTAAAGTTCTTATTGTTGAATCCCTAAGGAATTATCATTGATATTTTTTTGTTGATCTATATTAACTTATATTTGTACCAAGTACTTAACTCCAAGTTATCATGAGATATTTTTTTGCAATTTTTGTTTTTGTTAGTTTGAGTTCATTTGGTCAGATTGTTGTAAATGAGTACTCAGCTGCAAATTTTGATGACTTCAATGATAATTATGGCCAAAATGAAGATTGGTTTGAACTATACAATAATTCTGGATCACCAATAAACCTAAATAGCTACTATTTAAGTGACAAAAATGATAATCTTACTAAATGGCAATTCAATTCAGATGTAATTATTAATGCTAACGAACATCTAGTTATTTTTTGTTCAGGAAGAAATGAAATTAATGGAGGTAATATTCATACTAGCTTCAAACTTCATCAAACAAAAGGTAATGAATGGATTATTTTAACCAACCCTGATGGAGTTACTATTGTTGATTCTGTCTTTATCAGACCTTGCTTAACCAATTCATCTAGAGGAAGATTAAATTATACAGATAATACTCAAGGAGTTTTTAATACACCAACTCCGGGAGCTCTGAACACGGGAGGATATATAGATTATTCTACAACTCCTGTATTTTCTCCTGCTGCTGGTATTCATAATAATCCTATCAATGTTACTATAACAGCAGATTTAGGAACAACTGTATACTTCACTACAGATGGAAGCCTACCAGATAATACAGACATACAATATAATGGGCCTATACCAATTAATAATACTACAGTTTTAAAAGCTGTTGCCTACAGTGATGACCCTAATATATTACCAAGCTTTATGGAGTTTGGTACATATTTTATAGGAGTTACTCACACAGTTAAAATTCTTTCTGTTTCCGGAAGAGAGTCTGATAATATGGGCGATCCTGAACTGTACGAACTAATTGCTGGTGGAAATCAAATAGAGCCATTTGGAACTTTTGAAATCTATAACCCTGATGGTAGTTTATTTGATAAAGCTAGAGGTGAGTTTAACGAACACGGAAATGATTCTTGGGCCTATCAACAAAGAGGATTTGATTACATCACAAGAGATCAATTTGGTTATAACTATGCAATTAAAGGTGAAGTTTTTAATGATATTGATAGAGATAGATTCCAAAGATTTATTGTAAAATGTGCTGCAAACGACAACTATCCATTTGCCTACGGAAGCTCAGGGGCACATATCAGAGATGCTTATGTACAGTCTCTATCACAAGTTGCTAAGTTGAGACTTGATGAACGTTCACATGAATCGTGCGTCATGTATCTAAATGGTGAATATTGGGGCGTATACGAACTTCGAGAAAAAGTAGATGATTTAGACTTTACAGATAAGTATTACGACCAAGATTCTGTAGCATTTCTAAAAACTTGGGGCGGAACATGGGTAGACGTATTAACAGATGGACAAAACCCTAACGATGTTGAAAATTTATGGAATGATATAAGAAATTACATAACCGGCAATGACATGAGTATTCAAGCCAATTACGAATACGTTAAAGATCGTTATAATGTTGGGAGTTTAATTGATTACTTTATTCTCAATTCTTACATAGTTAATTCTGATTGGCTAAATTGGAATACAGCATGGTGGAGAGGTCTTAAAGAGGATGGAGACAAAAAGAAATGGCGCTACGCACTTTGGGATATGGACAATACTTTTGACCACGGTGCTAATTACACAGGTATTCCTAATGATGGTCCTGATGCCGACCCTTGCGACCCTGAGTCATTAGGAAATATTGGTGGTCAAGGGCACATCCCCATTTGGAATGCTTTGATTGAAAATGAAGAATTTTTTGACAATTACATAAATAGATGGTCAAATCTTTCAAATTCTTATTTATCTTGTGAATTTATGATTGCTCACCTTGATAGTCTAATAGGTATAATTGAGCCTGAAATGCAAGATCAAATTGACACGTGGGGAGGCACCTACAACGAATGGATGGATAATGTCAATTACATGAAAGAATTCATGAATGATCGCTGTACATTTTTAAACGCTGCAATTGTAGATTGTTACGACGTTGAAGGACCATTCAATGTAAACGTAGTAATTAATGGTATTGGCGAAGTTGATTTTAACAACTTTTTCGATGTTAATGAATCTAACACCCCATTTAACGGAGAATTCTTTGGCGGAATTGATATTGATTTTAGTGTCACTAGTGGCAATTTCTCTTATTATGAAATTATTAGTAATGATAATTATAATTATAATGAAACCGATACGGATTTCTCATTAGAGCTATTAGGTGATATAACCATAGTGTTTTATTTTGATGCTAACGAAATAACTTTTTTAGTTGAACCTGTGGGTTCAGGGAGTATGTCTATTGATGGAAATTCTATTAGTGCATTTCCATATACACAATCATATATTGACAATAGTAATATTATATTAAATGCACAACCTAATATTGGATGGGAAATGGGATATTGGAGTAGTACAAATCATTCATTTTCTGCTACTACCATTGATGAAAATGTGAGTATAGTAGCTAATAGCTCTGACACTATAATCTTGCATTTGAACCAACAACAGTACGATTTAACTTATGTAATTGAACCATCAAATGGTGAAGTAGATGTCGAAATTAACGGTAATTTAATATCATCATTTCCCTACACTACTACAGAATTTTATGGCACCAATATAAGCTTGGATGCCAAGTCCAATATAACTTGGGACTTTGCTTATATGACCTCTAATAATGGTTATTTTGCTGGACAATCTATTTCTCCTGTTTTTTCATTCAACGTAGATAAGTCTGACACCATAACGATTTATTATGATGAAAATATTTTTTATAACGTTTCATATGAGGTCTATCCTAAAGGGAGTGGACAAATAAAAGCTAATAATATTTTTATTGGAGATACTATTATGACAGTAGCATATGCCTTAAATGAATCTGTAAGCCTCGAAGCAATTGCAAATAATGGCTGGATGTTTTCTCATTGGGACAAGCAAACTAACATACTTAATCCAAGTGAAGACAATAGCAATGTGAACTTTACTGTCGAATTTTCTGATAATATTAGAGCGAATTTTAAAGAAATGTTTGAGGTATACGTACCTAATTCATTTACCCCTGCGAATGACGATAACTTACACAACACATTCGATGTATCTATCTTCTCAATAGAGGGTGTGAAATATGAATTTGAAGTGTTCAATCGTTTTGGCGAATCTTTATTCTATAGCAATGATGAAAGTATCTCTTGGGATGGGTCATATAAAAATGGCACTCAAGTACCATCGGGAGTTTACATCTACATGCTTACTGTAGAATCAAATTTGACAGGTAAAAAAATTCGTAAAAAAGGTTCAATTACTCTCTTAAGATAGATTGCTAAATTTGCTGAATGAGCAAATTACTATACCTCATAAAATATCTAAAGTATCTTTTTGTTAGCAAAACTAAACATGGAGTTCATTCACCCTTTGTTTTTGAACTTGTTACTAAAGTAATAGATGTGAAAACTGATCTCCATGAATATCTTTTAAACGAACAGCTAAAACTAAAAGGTAAAAAGAATAAAAAATATTTGAAATTATTAGTTAGACTCTGTCAATATTTTCAACCGAAAAATATTTTAGAAATTAGCTCTCATACTTTAGAAAAATCTAATTTATTAGCAAAAATCAATCCTCAATCAAAGTTGTTTTACGTTCAAAACAACAATATAAAACAAGACCATAAGTTAAAAGTAATAGACCTAGTTTTAATTAGATCAAATATTAATTCCATCAATACAATAAGAGATATTGAATTGGGCTTAAAATACATTCATAATGACAGCTTTTTAATCATCGAGAATATTCATAAGACAAAAAAAATGGAAAGTGTATGGAGCAAAATAATTACTCACAATAAAGTCAGTGTAAGTATTGATTTATTTCAAATCGGTATAATATTTTTCAGAAAAGAGCAAGTGAAAGAAAATTTTATCATTCGTTTTTAATTAACTTTACACCAACTATGGCAGTTATTGAAATTGAAAATATTGCAAGGCATTTTTATGTAGGAAATGAAACCATCAAAGCTTTAAAAAAGATTGATATTTCTATTGACAAAAATGAATTTGTAGCTCTGATGGGACAGTCCGGCTCGGGTAAATCTACGTTAATGAATATTCTTGGGTGTTTAGATACACCAACTAACGGAAAATATCATTTGGCAGACAAAAATGTCAGCTTATTAAATGATAACAGTTTAGCTGAAATTAGAAATAAAGAAATAGGATTTGTATTTCAAAGTTTCAATTTACTACCTAAGTCTACGGCTTTAGAAAATGTAATGCTTCCACTAATATATTCTGGTTTTGACAAAAAAGAAAGACGGCAAAAAGCGTTAGTGGCATTAGAAAAAGTTAATCTATCGGACAGAGTTAATCACAGACCAAATGAACTTTCTGGAGGACAAAGACAACGAGTAGCAGTTGCAAGAGCCTTAGTCAATAACCCTTCTATTATTTTAGCTGATGAACCTACTGGAAATTTAGATAGCGCTACTTCTGAAGAAATAATGGCTCTTTTTCAAAATATTCATAAAAATGGAAACACCATTATTATTGTAACACATGAGGAAGATATTGCACAATATGCCCATCGAATAATTAGACTTAAAGACGGTGAAATAGAAAGCGATAAGGTAAATAAATCCCCCAAGCAATAAATTTAAGATATGAAGATTTATACTAAAAAAGGAGATAAAGGAACTACCCAACTCATTGGCGGAAAACGAGTACCAAAAAACAACTCTAGAATTGAAGCATATGGTACTATTGACGAACTCAACTCATACATTGGTTTAGTTAGAGATCAAGACATAGACCAAGAGTCCTTTGATATGTTAGTCGAAACACAAGACCGATTGTTTACTATAGGAGCATTACTAGCAAATGATGGTGCATCTAATAAAATGAAACTACCATTAATTGACGAAAAGGATATTCAATTACTAGAAAAAGAAATCGATAAAATGAATGAAGAATTAACTGAAATGAAATCTTTTATTCTTCCAGGCGGGCATACCACTGTATCATATTGTCATATAGCAAGATGTATTTGCCGAAGAGCAGAACGCTTAGTTGTTGACTTGCCAGAAACTACATTACAATTTGATTTAATCCTTAAATATTTAAATCGACTTTCTGACTATTTATTCGTTTTAAGCCGTTTTTTAACCAAAAAGTTAAACGCTAAAGAAATACCTTGGACACCTAGAATGTAAAAAAGTTTGTCTATTTGACTAAAAAAATTACATTTGCAAAAAATATTTAAGGTTATGTATTGGACATTAGAATTAGCATCAAAACTAGAAGACGCGCCTTGGCCAGCAAACAAAGATGAACTTATCGATTTTGCCATTCGCTCTGGAGCGCCTATGGAAGTAGTAGAAAATCTTCAAGAATTAGAAGATGATGGCGAAATGTTTGATTCTATTGAAGATATTTGGCCTGATTATCCAGATAAAGACGACTTCTTCTTCAATGAAGATGAATATTAAAACATTAAGCTGCAGTTTCGCAGCTTTTTTTTATTCAAAAAGCCATGTATATCTCTTAAAAAAGTAAATTTGCTAATCCATAATTTAACAGCATAATTTTAGGCGATGGGACTATTCGATTTTACAACTAAGCTTTTTGGCAACAAATACGATAAGGATTTAAAAGAAATTAATCCTATCATTGATAAAATTAAAGCTGTTTATCCATCTATTCAAGAGCTTTCTAACGACGAACTAAGGCAAAAAACGAAGTCCTTCAAAAAACAAATAAAGGAAGCTACCCAAGAGCTAGAAGATGATATAAAATCACTTACAGAAAAAGCTGAAAATTCTGATATAGAACTTCAAGAAAAAGAAGATATATATAGCCAAATAGACAAGCTACAAAAAGAAATCGTTAGTACAACAGAAGAAAAACTTGAAGATATTTTGCCTGAAGCCTTTGCAGTAGTCAAAGAAACAGCCGCACGCTTTTCAAAAGGAAACATTACAGTTACTGCCAATGATTTTGATAAAGACTTGTCGGCAGAATATAGCAATGTAGAAATTAATGGTGAACAAGCCACTTTTCACAACAAATGGATAGCTGCAGGAAATGAAATTGAATGGAATATGGTTCATTATGACGTTCAATTAATTGGTGGATATGTATTACACTCTGGTAGAATTGCAGAAATGCAAACAGGTGAAGGTAAAACACTTTCTGCTACCCTACCCGTTTATTTAAATGCCCTAGCAGGAAAAGGTGTTCACCTAGTAACAGTAAACGATTACTTGGCTAAAAGAGACTGCGAATGGATGGGACCTATTTATCAATTTCACGGTTTAACAATAGATTGTATTGATAGACATCAACCTAACTCTGAAGAAAGAAGAAAAGCATATCTCGCTGACATCACTTATGGAACAAACAATGAGTTTGGCTTTGATTACTTAAGGGATAATATGGCAAGAAGGCCTCAAGATTTAGTTCAAAGACCTCATAATTATGCTATTGTTGATGAGGTGGATTCAGTACTAATTGATGATGCACGTACACCATTAATTATTTCTGGTCCTACACCCACAGGTGATAAACACGAATTTGGTGAATTGAAACATAAAATCAGCTCACTAGTAGATGCTCAAAAGAAATTCGTTAATACCGTTTTAGCTGATGCTAAAAAGCTCATTAATGAAGGAGATGATAAGGAAGGTGGTTTCAAATTACTTAGAGCTTATCGAGGACTTCCTAAGAATAAAGCGCTTATAAAATACTTAAGTGAAGATGGTGTAAGGACTTTATTGCAAAAAACAGAAAACTTCTACATGCAAGACCAAGGTAAAGATATGCCAAAAGTCGATGAAGACCTCTTTTTTGTAATTGATGAACAGCACAATGCTATTGAACTGACAGATAAAGGGATTGACCTAATTACCAGCAATTCAGATGATAACAACTTTTTCATTATGCCAGATGTTGGTGCAGAAATAGCTGTACTAGAGAAATCCGATTTATCAGAAAAAGAAAAGCTTGTCAAAAAAGACGAGCTAATGAGAGATTATTCCATCAAAAGTGAACGTATTCACTCAGTAAATCAATTACTAAAAGCTTACACACTCTTTGAAAAAGATGTAGAATACGTTTTAATGGACAACAAAGTAAAGATTGTTGATGAACAAACTGGTCGTATTATGGATGGAAGACGCTATTCTGACGGACTCCACCAAGCTATAGAGGCTAAAGAAAACGTAAAAATAGAAGCCGCCACCCAAACCTTTGCTACCATTACTCTACAAAACTATTTCAGAATGTACAACAAACTGTCAGGTATGACAGGTACAGCTGAAACCGAAGCAGGAGAATTTTGGGATATCTATGAACTAGATGTAGTTGTAATTCCTACAAATCGCCCTATTCAAAGAGATGATAAAGAAGACAAAGTTTACAAAACTGCAAGAGAAAAATACAATGCAGTCATAGATGAGATTGTTGAATTAAGTAAGCAAGGAAGACCTGTTTTGGTAGGTACAACCTCTGTTGAAATTTCAGAGCTACTTAGTAGACTACTTAAAATGAAAAACATTAAGCACAATGTACTTAATGCAAAACTTCATCAAAAAGAAGCTGACATTGTAGCCGAAGCTGGAAAAGGTGGTAATGTGACCATAGCAACGAATATGGCAGGTCGTGGTACAGACATCAAACTTTCTGATGAGGTCAAAGCAAATGGCGGATTGGCTATCATTGGTACCGAACGCCACGACTCTCGAAGAGTTGATAGGCAGCTGAGAGGTCGTGCAGGACGTCAAGGAGATCCAGGCTCATCACAATTCTTTGTATCTCTAGAAGATAACTTAATGCGATTATTTGGCTCAGATAGAATTGCCAAAATGATGGATAGAATGGGGCTTGAAGAAGGTGAGGTTATCCAACACTCTATGATAACTAAGTCTATTGAACGTGCTCAAAAGAAAGTAGAAGAAAACAACTTTGGTATAAGAAAACGACTACTTGAGTATGATGATGTCATGAATGCTCAAAGAACCGTCATCTATAAGAAAAGAAAACACGCATTATTTGGTGAAAGACTAGCCGTAGATATTGACAATATGATTTACGATACCTCAGAGGCTATTGTCAATGAGTATCAAACATTACAAGATTTTGAAGGGTTCAAACTTGAACTTATTCGTTTCTTAAGTATAGATTGCCCAGTAGATGAAGCCGAATTCAAATCACTAAAATCTGAGGACTTAACCAATAAGGTTTATCAAAATGCTATAACAAATTATAAAACAAAGTCGGAAGTCATTTCGCAAAAGACATACCCTGTCATTAAGGACGTATATGAAAACCAATCGGCAACCTATCAAAACATTGTTATACCATTTACCGATGGTTTAAAAACCTTACAAGTGGTTACCAATTTGAAAGAAGCCTTTGAATCTGAAGGAGGAAACATACCTTTATCTATAGAAAAAGGTGTCAGTTTAGCTATAATTGACGAGTCTTGGAAAGAGAACCTGAGAGAGCTTGACGATTTAAAACAATCCGTTCAAAATGCTACATACGAGCAAAAAGACCCTCTTTTAATCTATAAGTTTGAGTCGTTCAACTTGTTTAAACAGATGATAGAAAAGGTGAATAAAGATATCGTCTCCTTTTTAATGAAAGCGAATCTTCCTGAACAAACATCTGTCCAACAAGAGCAAAAAATTGCTAGAGAAAAACTACAAACCGGCCGTCAAGACATTGGTGGCAATACTAATACTGAGCCAAAGAAACAAGCCCGTGTACAACCAGTAAGAGTAGAACAAAAAGTGGGTAGAAATGAACCATGCCCATGTGGAAGCGGAAAGAAATTCAAACAATGTCACGGAAAATAAATTAGACAAGCTCTTTTTTCCACTTGACATATCCGACAAACGACATCACGAAATATATAACAGATAGAATAGAATAAATGTCTAATCCTTTTGTTAAGTACAAACCAATAGTTAATCCATTAATTATTATCCAATAAATCCAAGCTGAAAGAATTTTTTTAGCCTCAAGGTAAGTAGCAAAGAAACTGAATATAGTAGTTAGTGCATCCAAGTATGGAGAGGTGGCGTCTGAATAATTTTCAAAATACCAACCTAAACAAATAGCAGTTAAAGCAGAACTTACTATTGCTATTAAATGAAAACCTAAACCCTTTTCACTAATTGCTAAAGTTTGATTGCTTTTAGATTTATTATTGTTCCAAGAATAATAACCATAAAAGCCCATCAAAACGTAATATGAATATAGTATGGATTCTGAATATAATTTAGTGTGGTAGAATAAAAAAATACTTAATAAAGAACCTGCAATTCCAAACCACCAGCATAAAATATTTTGCCTAATGAGTAACGCTAAGAACACTAAGCCGAAAAGGACAGAAATAAGCTCTATTGCAAAATAAATATTCAAGAAAGTATTTTTTTAATTGATGTAAATTAACATAAAGAAAAAGTCATATCAATAAAAGGAATTCCTTTTACTGATAAAATTCGGCTATACCATCTTGCAACCAAGTTTTAAATAAATCTACCTTACCATAATCTTGATAGTTAGCAGAAAACCCAAGTTGATTTTCATCATGATCTAAAATTACATAATAGGGTTGAGAGTTAGTTTTATAGGTTTCGGCTTGTAAAACAGTCCATT
>CAXFLH010000023.1:0-15571 GCA_964003875.1 uncultured Flavobacteriales bacterium
ATTCTGAAAATGAGATGATGTATAAATTCAGGATTGAATAAGAATAAGATGGGTTTAACAAGAATTTTATACATCATAAGTGGTAATTATGAAGCAAAAATAAAAAGTTTATTTGTTCGGCTTGTATTCTTCAAAACTATTATCAGAATAAAATACGACTATCTTATCGATTGACTTAACTGTTTCAATAGTATTTTCTTTTGGCACTTGAGAGGAAGAAGGAGCTAAGTTAGCATCATCTATAGCCCCTTGACCTAACAACAGCCAACTAGCTGAAACGTCAGGGAAACGCCTCAGTATCTTTTGTAAGACCTCAATACTAGGCTTATTACGACCAGACAAAATATGTGATATAGTAGACCTATTTACATCTATTTCTTGCGCAAAAGTATTAGAACTTAATTCATACTTTTCTATGATATTTTGAATACGATTTTCCATTTTTAATGCCTGTTACAAATGTAAACTTTATTTGTTTAATATCATACTTTGAAAGGCTTAAAATTCATCTAAAAAAGGCTTTAAAACACCTATTTATATTGCTTTAATCATTCATATAAAACTCATAAACCACTGAAATTATGTATTTTATAAAAAAAACATATAAAATGTTTACTTTTGTAGTAAAATAGCACTTAAAAGTCATGATAAAACGTTTACATCGGTATAAAAACAGCTTATTTGACACAAGTGTTAGTAGAAATTATGCAAGGTAAAAAAGCTATAAAAAACTTCGATTCTACCACCCTACTCTATTGCTTTAGAATTATGTATTTTTGTAATATGCAAGCACCTAAACTTCCAAGCTTTTTTAAAACATCAAGGCATCGTCAATTTGATTTCAAGACGAGATACTACGATGCTCAAAAAGAAGATTTAGATAACAGAGTGAAATCTGCTCAAAGCGGAAAAACAACTTTGCGATTCAGCAAAGATTGGCAACAATCTAAACGCTCTAAAGAAAACAGCTCCTCAAATAAACGCATAATTCTTATCTTTATAATTTTAGTATTACTTAGCTTTGCCCTATTGAAAATCTAATATGTCAGACCTTATTCAACTTTTACCAGACCACGTAGCCAATCAGATAGCTGCAGGTGAAGTCATTCAAAGACCGTCTTCTGCAGTCAAAGAATTGATTGAAAATGCTATTGATGCAGAAGCTACTGACATCAAGCTTATAGTAAAAGATGCTGGCAGAACACTTATCCAAGTAGTGGATAACGGCTCAGGAATGAGTGATACAGATGCTAGAATGTCACTAGAAAGACACGCTACCTCTAAAATTAAAAAAGCTGACGATTTATTTTCAATTCGTACTATGGGGTTTAGAGGAGAAGCTATGGCATCTATGGCAGCAATTTCTCACTTAGAATTAAAAACCAAACTTCACGACAAGGAGCTTGGTACAAAACTTATCGTAGAAGGTAGCGAATTGAAATCTCAAGAAAATTGTACTACCAATAACGGCACATCTATATCCATTAAGAATTTATTTTTCAATGTTCCTGCTAGAAGAAATTTTTTAAAATCAGATAACGTTGAACTCAAACATATCATCGATGAATTTCAACGTATGGCCTTAGCACACCCCAAATGTGCTATGAGTTTTTTTCACAATGATAAAGAAATATTTAACCTAACATCTTCGACACTCAAACAACGAATTGTTGGTATATTTGGAAATAGATACAACGAAAAATTAGTCCCTGTAAAAGAAGAAACATCTCTAGTTGTTGTCAATGGTTTTGTTGGGAAACCAGAATTTTCAAGAAAAACACGAGGTGAACAGTTTTTCTTTGTCAATCAACGATTTATCAAAAGCGGTTATTTACACCATGCCATAAGCAATGCCTTTCAAGACCTTATACCAGAAAAGCACTACCCCTCCTATTTTTTATTTTTTGAGATAGATCCAAAATTTATTGATATAAACATTCACCCCACTAAAACAGAGATTAAATTTGAAGATGAAAAATCCATTTACGCTATCGTTCGCTCATGTGTAAAAAGAGCCTTAGGAGTACATAACATTGTACCATCATTAGATTTTGAAAGAGATCCCGCCTTTGACAATATTCCGACTTCTAATAAGTCAGAACTAAAACAACCGAGCATAAAAGTAGACTCCAGCTACAATCCATTTGAAGAAAAGAAGAAATATGAGAATAATTATACCCCACCTTCAAAAGTAAAAACAGAAAATTGGGAGCAATTATTTGAAAATATTCCCGCCCCACAATCCAACACTAAATCTGATGTACTAGAAAAAAGATGGAGTGAAGACCCAGATGAATCCGACAAAACGATTTTTCAATTAAACAATCAATTTATCGTTTCTAGTATAAAATCGGGATTAATGGTTATAAACCAACAAAGAGCCCACGAAAGGATATTGTACGAGTACTACCTTAAAATGCAAGACAAAGAAGGTCCATCACAGCAATTGCTATTTCCTAAAACTGTTGAACTCAGTCCATCCGATATGGCAATAATAAAAAACATAAGCGATGAACTTTTAAATATGGGCTTTAGATTTGACTATCTAAACAAAAACAGCATTGTCGTATTAGGAACTCCTACAGATGTAGAAATGGAAAAGCTAGAAAGTGTTATGGAGGAATTAGTCGAGCAATTTAAGAATGAATCTTCTATAGAAAAGCACGACAATTTATCCCGTTCATTAGCAAAAACTATGTCTATCAAATCTGGACGTAAACTAAAGCCTGAGGAAATGCGTTCTATCATTGATAATTTATTTGCTTGTCAAATACCCAATACTACTGCTCAAGGAAAACCAACACTTATTACCTTAACTTTAGAAGAATTAGCTAAAAAGTTTTAATTATGAATATCGGTCCTGCTAGATTTAGTTATTTGCCCGAGGTCGTCAAAAACCTACTTATTATTAATGCCTTGTTTTTTCTTGGAAAAATCGTTCTAGGCGGTAATTTTGGCATAGACCTTGACAAACTATTTGGACTCCATAACTGGCAATCTCCAGACTTTAGACCGCATCAGTTTGTCACTCACCTCTTTATGCACGGTAATTTTTCTCATATTCTATTTAATATGTTTGCTCTATGGATGTTTGGTAATCAACTAGAGAATATTTGGGGTGGAAAGCGTTTTTTAATTTACTATATGCTAACTGGATTTGGAGCAGCACTTTTACATTTAGGAGTCAATCAATTTCAGATTTCTATGGTAGAAGCTCAAATGTCAGTAGAGCAAGTTAATATGGTTTTAGCTGATGGTTATAATGCACTACAGAATGGACAAAACTTTGTAAATCCTCTTATGGGTAAATTGAATGTATTATATCACACACCTGCTGTTGGTGCATCTGGTGCTGTATTTGGTTTACTATTAGCATTTGGAATGCTTTTCCCAAACACCCTTATCTACCTATACTTTGCCATTCCTATCAAAGCTAAGTATTTTGTTGCCGCTTATGGTGCAATAGAACTGTGGTTAGGTTTGCAAAACAACCCAGGTGATAACGTAGCTCACTTTGCACATCTTGGAGGCATGTTATTTGGATACTTGCTTATAAAATATTGGAGAAAGAATAGTCAACATTTTTATTAAACATGATAATAAACGACTTAAAAAACAGCTTCAAACAAGGCAACCTTCTTAGTCGCCTCATATACATCAACCTCGGTGTTTTTGTACTTATTAAAATTCTCGGCGTTTTCTTCTTCCTATTCAATTTATCTAGCTATGAAATAATTGACCTACTAGCACTTCCTGCTGAAAGCAAAAAATTACTTTCTAAGCCTTGGACAATTATTACTTACATGTTTGTTCATAACGGCTTTATTCATCTGATTTTCAATCTTTTATGGTTATATTTTGGTGGCACTATCTTTTTGAAATACTTAAGTAATAAACAAATTGTTAGCACCTACATTTTAGGAGGGCTAACGGGAGGTCTATTTTATATTCTTGCTTTTAATTATTTTCCTGTTTTTGAGTCAGTACTTGAGCAATCTATAGCTGTAGGTTCATCGGCATCTGTCTTAGCTATACTTATTGCTATCGCTACTTATGTACCCAATTATATTGTAAATCTCACTTTCATCGGTAGAGTAAAATTAAAACACATAGCTATCGTTTCAATTGTATTGGATTTAATTTTAATACCTCAAGGAAATGCAGGAGGTCATATTGCTCATTTGGGTGGTGCTTTTTATGGATTCTACTACAGTCGCCAATTGTTAAAAGGAAAAGATACTAGCCGATGGTTTAATCATCTAATGGATTATATGGTTAATCTGTTCAAGCCTGCAAAGCCGTTAAAAACAGCTTATAAGCGACCCATGACTGATGACCAGTGGAGAGAGAATAAAAGCAATGACCAAGATAAAATCAATAAAATACTTGATAAGATTGCAAAATCTGGATACGAAAGCTTAAACAAGGAAGAAAAAGAAACCCTATTTAAAGCCAGTAAAAAATAAAGATATGCTAAACGGCATCTTATACATACTAAATATGTTGTTGCTTTTCGCACTTTTTTTGTCCTATGCCTCATCATATATTAGCCCCGATACTTTCTTATGGCCTGTCGCCTTATTAGGTTTAATCTATCCTTTTTTATTACTCATCAATATTTTATTTACTATCTATTGGTTCATACGTTTCAAAAAACATTTTTGGGCTAATATTATTATCATATTGTTAGGCTATGGACACATTCAAAACCTCATTAACATACAAGAGAAAGAAAGTGACACAGTGGCAGAATTTTCGGTAATGAGTTTCAATGTACGTTTATTCAATGCCTACGACTGGATTAAGAAGGACGATGTAAAGCAAGAAATTATAGATTATCTAAATAAAGAATCTACAAGTATTCTTTGCCTACAAGAATTTTACGCTCCAGAAGAACTACCAAAACTAAACTACCCACACAGTCATATTGGACTACAGAGTAAACGAAAGAGTTGGCGAATGGCAACCTATTCCAACTTCCCTATTTTTAAAAAAGGAACAGTTAGTATTTCTGGGGAAAGAACCAATAACGTTTGTATTTATAGTGATATAGCCATAGCTGGCGATAGTATTAGAGTATATAATGTTCATTTGGCATCGAATTGGTTTGAAAAAGAAGATTATGAGTTTTTAGACAGACCTTCAGTAGAAGGAGCTGAAAGTATCATCGAACGACTTAAAAAATCTTTTTTCAAAAGAGCAAAACAGGTCAAAGCCATAAAAGCACATATGAGCACCTCACCATACCCAATCATTATGTGTGGCGATTTCAACGACACACCCACTTCTTTTAGCTATAAGCAACTCTCAGAAGGTTTGAATGATAGCTTTACTAATGCTGGAACGGGATTAGGGCAGACTTATAATGGAAAATTTCCTACACTTAGAATAGATTATATTTTACACAGCCCAGAATTTAAGATTAATAGTTTCAAAACAACAGAGATCAATTTGTCTGACCACTTCCCTATTGTTAGCACTTTCAACTAGGGCTTAAGCTTTTGAACGCTTTTCAATTCTAATAAATTCATGGCATTGGATTCAAAACCAACAACATCATTTTGAACAAATCGTATTACTTGGTCGTAATATAAAGGAACAATAGCTGCCTCATCTAAAATCATTTGATCCATCAAATGATAATAAGAACGTCTTTTTACAAGATTAACCTCTTTTAGAGCCAATTCGTAATAGTTATCGTAGGTTGGATTTGAAAAATGCGTGTAATTCGGTCCGTTGGGACAAAAATTCTTTGAATAAAATAATGCTAAATAATTTTCAGCATCGGCATAATCTGCTATCCAAGAACCTCTAAAAAAATCTAATTTTGAAGTTGCAACCATTTGTCGGTGTGTAGAGGGTGGATTAATGTTTATTTCTAATTGAATGCCCACTTCAGCCAATTGATTTTGAATAAACTCACACAAATCTAAATAAGAACTCGTAGTATTGAGCTCTATTGTAAGTGGAGTTGATACTCCTGCATCTGACAATAATTTCCTTGCCAATTCTGGCTTGTAATCGTAACCATTTAAACTATCTGTAAATGATGGTAAACCTTTTGGTACAAAACCTTCATTTGCAGGACTTCCAATGTTATTACGCAAATAGGTAATCATTTTTTGTCTGTCAAAGCCGTAATTGACAGCCTTTCTAACTGCCAAATGTTGAGATGCTGATAAATTATTCTCATCCATCAAAAAACCTAAATATTCGGTATTGAGATATGGTAAGGTTTGTAATTGAATTTTTTCGATATAATTCTCTTGAAGTTGGCCTTGTGGTGTAAGCACTTCATCTTTGTAAGAAGCATCTAGTCCTGAGATAAAGTCTAAATTACCCTTAATGAATTCCAAAAATGCTGTTTGCTTATCTTTTATAAAGGTAATTGCAATAGCATCGAGTAATGGCAATCCATTTTCAAAGAAATCCTCATTTTTTCTTAAAACGAGTTTTACATTTTCTTTCCAATATTGAAAATGAAAAGGTCCAGTGCCGATTGGCTCATCTCTAAAACTAGTATTTTCAACAATTTCTTGAGGAACAACAGAGCAATACGGCATAGTTAATAAGCCTAAAAAAGGAGGAAAAGGGGTTTTCAAACGAATAAAAAAAGTGCTATCGTTAATAGCCTCATAATAGTCAACATTATTCATTAACCAAGCGCCTGGAGAAGATACCGCCTTGTCAGTTAAACGATTAAAACTATAGACAAAATCATCTGCCTTGACCACCCTATCTTGAAAATTTTCAAACAAGGAATGCTGATGAAAAAGCACATTATTTCTTAGATGAAAGGTATAACTTTTAGCATCTTCTGAAATGCTCCAAGAGTGAGCAATAGAAGGAATAACATTAAGTTGAGAATCGAGTTGAACTAAACCGTCAAAAATTTGATTAGCCACCCATGTACTAGCCTGGTCTTTGCAAAAAGCAGGGTCTAAACTATTAATACCAGCCGATTCGTTATATCTGAAAATAGATAAATTCTCATCGGAATATTTTTCCTTGCACGTAGAGAGTACTACTATTAGTAAAAAGAAAAAAATAAACTGTCGAAATGAAGAAGCTGTCATTGGTGCTAAAAATACACAAATAAAAAATTCAAAATCCAGTCTGTTGGAATATAAATCGAAATGTCGGCTATCGAATTTATTGAACTACATCTTATGGTTAGCGTCACTGCGTGATAAACGTTTTGCTATTTCTGCATTTGTCAAGATATAGTCTTCTAACAAGACTGGAAAATGAATTTTCAAAAAAACTATAAAAAAACGACACATTGCTTTTGACAGCATTTAATTTTACGAAAGAGATATTGTAAAGGTTACACTAAATCTATTTTTTTTATTCTATCGACACATAAAGCTTATAAATAATAGAAAAAGTTAATTTTGTAACCGATGGAAAATCAATCTACAGTTGCATATTTCACCCAAGGGTGTAAACTTAACTTTTCAGAAACCTCTACCATTTCTAGACAATTGACTAAAGAGGGCTATCAAAAAGTTGATTTTAAGGATGCAGCTGATATTTATGTTATAAATACTTGCTCTGTAACTGAAAATGCAGATAAAGAGTGTAAACGTCTAGTTCGTAAAGCCTTAAAGACCTCACCAGATGCCTTTGTAGTCGTAGTAGGTTGTTATGCACAGTTAAAGCCAGAACAAATATCACAGATTGATGGGGTTGATTTGGTACTTGGTGCAACAGAAAAATTTAAACTCAATCATTACCTCAATGACTTGAGTAAAAAAGAGCATACAGAAATTCATTCTTGCGAAATAGATGACGTTAATTTTTTTGTTGATGCCTACTCTATTGGCGACAGAACCCGAGCTTTTTTAAAAGTACAAGACGGTTGTGATTATAAATGTACCTATTGTACAATACCTTTAGCACGTGGTATTAGCAGAAGTGACAAACTAGAAAATGTACTTAACAATGCAAAAGCCATTTCCGAAAAAGGCATACAAGAAATCGTTCTAACTGGTGTTAATATTGGTGATTATGGCAAAGGAGAATTTGGCAATAAAAAACACCAACACACCTTTTTAGATTTGGTCAAAGGACTAGAAAAAGTAGAGGGTATTAATAGATTACGAATATCTTCAATTGAGCCTAACCTCCTAAAAAACGAAACCATAGAATTTGTAACCAATTCTAAAGCCTTTGTCCCCCACTTTCATATTCCTTTACAATCTGGCTCTGACGAGATATTAAAAAAAATGAAAAGACGTTACTTGACCGACTTATATGTCGATAGAGTAAACACCATAAAATCTTTAATGCCACATTGTTGTATTGGCGTAGATGTCATTGTAGGTTTTCCCGGAGAAACAGAAGAACATTTTTTAAAAACCTATAATTTCCTCAACGAACTTGATATTTCCTATTTACACGTTTTCAGCTATTCTGAACGAGCTAACACCGAAGCAGCTAATATGGATAATGTAGTCGATCAAGGCATACGACATAAAAGAAGTAAAATGTTGAGAGTACTTTCAGCTAAAAAGAAAAGACTCTTTTATGAACAACAACAAGGTAGTATACGTACCGTTTTATTTGAAGGCGAAAATAAAGACGGTTCGATGTACGGTTTTACCGAAAATTACATTCGTGTAAAAGCTCCTTTTAAGAGTGAGTGGATAAACCAACTTATGCCAACAAAACTTAATACTATAGATGAAGATGGAATTTATATCTTTGAATCACATTAAATAAACCCTTATGTATCCAAACATTAGTTACTTACTCAACGACCTTTTTGGTATCTATATACCATTACCAATACAAACCTTTGGTTTTTTTGTGGCATTAGCCTTTATTTTTTCTAGTTGGACTTTGGCTTTAGAACTGAAACGCAAAGAAAAAATTGGTTTAATTAAAGCGGTAAAGCGTCCCAAGCTAGTGGGTCAAAAAATAAGTACTACTCAACTAATTTCTGCTGCAGCCATAGGTTTTATTCTAGGTTACAAATTGCTTTATGCTACTCTGAACTACTCAGAATTTGTAGGCAATCCACAAGCAGTTATCTTATCTACTGAAGGTCATTTTATAGGGGGACTTTTAGGGGCTATACTAAACGCCTTTTTAAAACATAGAGAGTATAAAAAACAAGAATTGGACCAACCCAAAACAGTCAATGAAACAGTTCACCCCTACCAATTAGTTGGTAACATTACTATGATAGCTGCTGTTGCAGGTATTTTAGGAGCTAAAATCTTTCACAACCTAGAAAATATGAATGACTTTATGGCTGACCCTATTGGACAATTGCTATCTTTTAGTGGACTTACCTTTTATGGAGGCTTAATTTGTGGAGCAATAGCTGTTATCTACTATGCTAAAAAGTACGGCATACACTACAAAATTATTAGTGATGCTGCTGCACCCGGACTGATGTTAGCTTACGGAATAGGACGTATGGGTTGTCACTTTTCTGGCGATGGCGATTGGGGAATTACCAACCTAACACCAAAACCCGAATGGTTGAGCTTTTTACCCGATTGGGCGTGGGCCTACACCTACCCTCACAACGTTATCAATGCCGGTGTTCCAATAGAAGGTTGTGTTGGCCCGTATTGCAACGAATTGCTACACCCTGTTTTTCCTACTCCTATCTATGAAATTATAATGGCATTAGGGTTATTTGCACTCTTGTGGTACTTACGCAAACGCATAAACATTGCGGGTATGTTATTCGGTATATATATGGTAGTTAATGGTCTAGAACGTTTCTTTATTGAGAAAATAAGAGTGAATACCAAATACATCTTGTTTGGACAAGAGATTACTCAGGCAGAACTCATTTCCTTGGCTATGATAATAAGTGGTCTAGCCATAGTTTACAGGCTATATGCACAGGCAAAGAAAGGAGTGACAAGATAAAAACTTCTTTAATCTCTTTTAATTAATAGACACAATCCTAAGAACGTAATACCCCCATTGATCATCAGTAATTCGAAACCAAAAGGAATATAAAGCTGTAAGACATAGGCTATTACAGGAGATAAAACTGCCACTATGGGTACTGCCCTATCTATAATATTCCATTTCGTAAAAATACCAAAAGCAAACAGTCCCAACAAAGGACCATAGGTATAACCCGCTACCTTAAAGAGTGCCGATATAACACTGTCGTCATTGATAGCTTTAAAGATAAGAATAGCTAAGACTAAAACCACCGAAAAGCCCACATGCACCCATTTTCTAGTTTGTACTTGTTGTCGCTCAGCTTTCTGTTCTATATTCAGAAAATCTACACAGAAAGAAGTTGTTAGTGAAGTAAGCGCCGAATCGGCACTAGAATAGGCTGCCGCTATCAAGCCCAAAATAAAAAAGATGCCTACACCCAAGCCCAAATCGGCTTTTAAAGCCACTAGGGGAAACAAATCATCGCCTTTAGTAATGTCCATACCTATTTGCTCGGCATAGAGGTATAACATAGCCCCTAGAGCTAGAAAAAAGATATTGACTACAATAAGCACCAAACTGAAGGAATACATGTTCTTCTTGGCATCTGACAGACTTCTACAAGAAAGGTTCTTTTGCATCATATCTTGGTCTAATCCTGTCATTACTATGGCTAAGAAAGCACCCGAAAGGAACTGCTTCAAAAAGTGTTGTTTGCCTTCCCAAAAGAACACTTGAGAATACTGACTCTCTCTGATAGTATGACTCAATTCCACCAAACCTAAACCCATTTTATCCGAAATGAGCCATATACTCACACCCACTGCCAAAAGCATAAACAAGGTTTGTAAGGTATCTGTCCAAATAATAGTTTTGATACCACTTCTAAAAGTGTATATCCAAATGAGTATAATGGTGAGGGATACCGTTAGCCAAAAAGGAACATTCCAAGCGTCAAAAATGGCAATCTGCATTACATTCGCCACTAGGAATAATCGGAAAGACGCCCCTATTGTTCTAGAAAGTAAGAAGAAAAAAGCACCCGTTTGGTGCGTGGACTCGCCAAACCTATCGCCCAAATAGGCATAAATAGACGTTAAATTCATGCGATAATAAATGGGCATTAAAACGTTAGCAATGACAATATATCCTGCCGTCATACCCAATATCATCTGCATATAACTGAACTGACTATCGGCCACCCAACCGGGTACAGAAATGAAAGTTACTCCAGATAGTGTTGCTCCTATCATACCAAAGGAAACAATGTACCAAGGCGACTGTTTGTTGCCTAAGAAAAAGGCATCGTTACTATCGCTTTTTCCAGTAAAATAGGAAATGAGAATAAGAACAAGAAAATAAATGGCAATGATGGAGAGAATGAGAGTTGGCGACATGGTGCTAAGCTAAAGAATTTTCATAAGGTGTTCTATTGACTATGGAACGACCTAAAGTGACTTCATCTGCATATTCGAGTTCATCACCTACCGAAATACCACGAGCAATAACACTCATTTTAATCTCATATTCTTTCAATCGTTTAAAGATGTAAAAGTTGGTAGTATCCCCTTCCATAGTTGTACTCAATGCCATTATGATTTCTTTGATATTTCCTTGGGCAACCTTAGTTACCAAACTTTCTATATTAAGGTCTGCTGGACCTACACCGTCCATAGGAGAAATGATACCACCTAAGACGTGGTATTTGCCCTTAAACTGATGGGTATTTTCTATAGCAATAACATCTCTTATGTCTTCTACCACACAAAGTGTTGAGGACTCTCTACTAGGGTTAGTACACAATTCACATATGTCCATATCGGAAATGTTGTGACATTCTTGACAATAGTTAATCTTATCCCTCAAATCAATAAAGGCTTCGCCAAAGCTGCGCACCTCATCTTTATCCATTTTTAACAAATGCAAAGCCAAACGCATAGCCGATTTACGGCCTATACCCGGTAATTTAGCAAACTGTTCAACGGCGTCTTGTATCAGTTTTGAGGAAAAGTTCATATTACAAAAATAAAAGAAACCATCTAAATAATAATGATATTAATAGAGAGTTATTGACAAAGATAAACCTAAGCAATTCAACTTAAATTCTATCTTTGCAAATATGCAACTGTCGGTTATCATTGTTAATTATAATGTCAAAAATCTTCTAAGAGATTGTCTATTGAGTGTGCAGAAGGCAGCGCATAGCATAGATAGTGAAATTATTGTGGTTGACAACACCTCTAGCGATGGTTCGTTAGAAATGCTAAAAGCAGAATTCAAAGATGTTAAGCTCATTGCCAATACTCAAAACCTTGGATTTTCAAAGGCCAACAACCAAGGTATAGCACAAGCACAAGGACAATATATTTTACTACTCAACCCTGATACCCTAGTCTATGAAAATACCTTTGAGGACTGTTTAAAGTTCAGTACACAAACCAACAACTGCGGAGGTATTGGCGTACAAATGCTAGATGCTAACAATCAATTTTTAAAAGAATCTAAGCGAGGCTTTCCAACACCCTGGGCATCTTTATGCAGACTGAGTTTTCTCAACAAACTATTTCCTAATTCTGCTCTATTCAACGGCTATTACTTAGGTCATTTGAGTAAAGATGAAAACCACCAAGTAGAAGTCTTGGCGGGTGCTTTTATTTGGCTTAAAAAAAGTATTATCGATGAAGTTGGTGGATTAGACGAAGCCTATTTTATGTATGGCGAGGACATCGACCTTTCATACCGTATCCAACAAGCTGGATATCAAAATTACTATATAGGAACAGTGCCTATCTTACATTACAAAGGTGAAAGTACCGATAAATACAGTTTCAAATACATTGAACGTTTTTATGGTGCGATGAAGATTTTTTCAAAAAAGCATTACCCTAGAACATACCCCCTTTATCATTTGGGAATTCAACTTGTAATGATTTTACATTCTACATACCAATTTTTTAGACGATTATTTGTTAAAAAAAAGCCAAGGACTGAGTAATATATTTTACTAATTTAGCCACACAAACTAACACACTTTTAGATGGCTAAAATCGAGTTAATAATGCCAAAAATGGGCGAAAGTGTAGCTGAGGCTACCATCATCAGTTGGCATAAGGAAGTGGGCGACTCCATAGAGATGGACGAAACCATAGTAGAGATTGCAACAGACAAAGTAGATTCAGAAGTGCCATCTTCTCTAGAGGGTGTGTTGGTTGAAAAGCTTTTTGATGTAGATGCGGTAGTAAAAGTTGGCGAAGCATTTGCCATTGTAGAAACTTCTGCCGAAGATGGCCAATCGCCTAGCCCTAAGCCTCAAAAAGAAGAGAAAGAAGCTACTCCCCAACCCCAAGTCGTTGCCGAAAAAATTGAAGAAGAAATAGCTCAAGTCAAAAAAAGTGTTCAAAAAATAGAAAATAATGGTGAACGCTTTTATTCTCCCCTAGTTCGTTCAATTGCTAGTGAAGAAGGGTTAAGCATAGAAGAATTGGATAGTATACAAGGAAGTGGCAAAGAGGGTAGAGTAACTAAAACTGACTTACTCAATTACCTAAACAATAAAATACAGCCTACAACAAGCCCAAAACCTTCAGCTAGTCCTACACCAACACCAAAAACAGTTAGTAGCCCCCCTCCAACAGTAAGTATGAGTGGTGATAAAGAGATTATTGAAATGGACAGAATGAGAAAACTCATTGCCGACCATATGGTAATGTCCAAGCAAACCTCTCCTCACGTGACTTCTTTTGTGGAAGCCGATGTAACCACACTAGTGAATTGGAGAAATAGAATTAAGAGCGACTTTAAAAAACGAGAAGGTCAGAACATTACCTTTACGCCTATTTTTATCGAGGCAGTAGCCAAAGCCATCAAAGATTTCCCTATGATTAACGTATCGGTAGATGGCACCAATATTGTTATTCATAAAGACATAAACATCGGTATGGCAGCCGCACTTCCATCGGGCAACCTTATTGTTCCCGTAGTTAAAGGTGCAGACCAAATGAATTTAATGGGCATTACTAAAACCGTCAATGATTTGGCCAACAGAGCACGTAACAATCAGCTTAAGCCAGACGAAATACAAGGTGGTACCTTTACCCTTACTAATGTTGGTTCTTTCGGTAATGTTATGGGAACACCGATTATCAATCAGCCTCAAGTAGCTATTATGGCAGTTGGCTCTATCAAGAAAAAACCTGCCGTTATAGAAACACCCCATGGCGACTTAATAGGTATTAGACACATGATGTTCCTATCCCTATCTTACGACCACCGAGTTGTTGATGGTGCTTTAGGAGGTAGCTTCTTACGTAAAGTAGCCGATTATCTCGAGCAATTTGACGATAACACAAGTATATAAATTACATGGAATTATCACTAAAAAAGCCAATTGTATTTTTCGATTTGGAAACAACAGGCGTAGCCGTAGCAAAAGACAGAATTGTAGAAATATCTGTATTCAAAGTATATCCTAACGGCAACAAAGAAAGTAAAACTTGGCTAGTGAATCCTACTATACCTATACCAGCAGAAACTACTGCAGTACATGGTATAGACGATGCTAAAGTGGCTAATGAACCTACTTTTAAAGAATTGGCACACGACATCAAAAATATGATGGAAGGCTGCGATTTAGCAGGGTACAATTCTAACCGTTTTGATATACCACTACTAGCAGAAGAATTTCTTAGAGCAGATGTAGATTTTGACATGAAAAAACGTAAAGCAGTAGATGTGCAAAACATTTTCCATAAAATGGAACAACGCACTCTATCGGCTGCCTATAAGTTCTATTGCGCTAAAGACTTAGAAAATGCACATAGTGCAGAAGCCGACACACAGGCTACGTACGAAATTTTGACGGCTCAACTCGATAGATACCAAGAATTAGAAAACGATATTGACTTCTTATCAGAATTTTCACAAAGAGGTATGCGTTTTGCCGATATGGCTGGTTTCATCGTCTTTAATGAGGACAACGAAGAATGTTTTTCTTTTGGTAAATACAAAGGACAAACCGTTGTTAGTGTTTTACAAACTAACCCAGGCTACTTTTCATGGATACAACAAGCTGATTTCCCCCTTTATACCAAGAAAATCTTAACACAAATCAAACTGAGAGATTTCTAAAATGGAGGGTTCACATATTTTTTTACACCTTTTAATTGGACCATTAATGTTAGTGTTAAGCCTTATTTTCTTCTATTTTCCACCTAAAAAAATTAATCTTGTATATGGTCACAGAACTTCTATGTCTATGAAAAACCAAGATACTTGGGACGAAGCTAATAAAAGAAGTACCCATATGATGCTTTTAGTTTCTGCTTTAACTTGTATCTTACAACTCATTGGAATCGTTTTTAATATCAATCAAGAATCAACAATACTTTACGCTAGCATATTTCTAGTCGCTGGTTTAATTATTGGAGTTATATTAATAGAAAAACAATTGAAAACTATATTTGATAAAGACGGCAATAGAAAAAAGTAGGTATGAAAATCATTTGTATAGGAAGAAATTATCGCGATCATATTAATGAGTTAAATAATAAAATAACTAAAGAACCTTTATTTTTTTTAAAACCTGATACGTCAATTCAACCTAAAGGACATCCATTTTTTATTCCAGATTTTTCTAATAATATTCACTATGAAGTTG